>JBATDO010000441.1:0-8566 GCA_049663505.1 Sphingorhabdus sp. | reverse complement strand
GGGCCAGATAGTGCTCTATATCATCGATGGCTTTGCAAGCCATGAAACGCTCATGGCGCAACTGGGCAAATACAAGACCGGAAAATCATGTCTTTATATCAAGAAATTGAGTGACATTGATACCAATGTGGTCGAGCAATTGTGCAGCGCATCGCTCGAATGGATGAACATGACATACCCGTCGCCGCAGTGAAGGCCGCGAATCTGGTCTTTTGCCTGCAATTGACAATAGGTGCGCAAAGATAGGGACGATGTGACCCGGCTTTGCGCATGCGCCGCAAGCCAGGCCCTAATCCAAGTAATTCAACCCGGATCAGCAAAATGGTCGCATGAGTTGTGCAGCGTACCAAGCGATTGTCACTCGGCAGGAAGACTGTCGCTGTTCTTTCCCCTTCCCGACTGGCGAATCCTGAACTGCCGCCGCTTGGCGAGGTAACGCGCCACAGCAATGCCCAAAAATACCACCATGGCGGCGCAAAGCGTGTATGCAACGATATGCCTGTCTTCCATGTTAGATCTGCACTCCTCGCGCCGGGCTCATAAGGGCAATTCGATAATCCTCACCGCCTGTAAAATCACGCAACGACCAATGCAAATATATTTCAAACTGAATCTGATTTTAGGTTCTGCGTGAGGCAAATTTGCACAGGTCAGGCCGCGATGAGTATCTTCGCATCACCTAAGAATGATACACTGACGCCTTTCTCGATTACCAGGCAATCGCCGACTGCTGCAATTTCATGGCCAGCTTGCACCTGCCCTTTAAGAGGCACTATCCAGCGACGCCTGTCGGTCGGCAGACGATTCAGATCCTCTGCATTGTCGATGTGCCACAAGCGGAAGTATGGGCCCTCGACCAACTGACTATATCCAGAAACATGACCAGATCGCGGATCGTCATAGGGGCGCGCATCGGATACTGCGATTGCGTCGTCCAGGTGCAATTCACGTGGGCGACCATAGTCATAGAGCCTGAAGGTAATATCGGCATGTTGCTGGACTTCGACCAGGGTGATGCCGGCCCCGATTGCGTGCACCGTCCCTGCAGGGATATAATAATAGTCGCCTGCCTGGACCGGTTTCCAATCCATGAGTTGCTCAATTTTGCCTGACCGAGATGCATGGTACAATTGGTCGCGAGTGAGCAACTCGCAAGTGCCGATCCCGATAACGGAACCAGGTTGTGCATCGACGATAAACCAGCATTCCTCCTTGCCTGAGTTCAACCCGCGGGACTTTGCTTCGTTGTCGCTCGGGTGGACCTGGATAGAAAGACGCTCCGAGGTAAATAACCATTTTACCAATATTGGCAGAGGGGTACTTGATGGTGCTTCATACCAGATTTCACCAATTCGGCGGGCACCCATGTCGCCAAACGCAGGTTCGATATCTGTCCTGCCCCAAGGCTTGTCCACCAGATGCTTTGCAAGTTTCATGTTGGTTCAATAGCGATAGCTGGCAAAAAGTTCCTTAAAAGATTTTCCTTTTGCACTGGGGCAACTGTCGCTAGTGGGACAGTAACAAGAGAATTCTCCCCAGGCACCATGTTTAGCTGGAGCCAATAATGAACCAATATGTTACCCGTGCTGGCCTGCAAGTTGCAGACATTCTTGCGCATTTCGTTGAAACCCGGGCCCTTCCAGGTACCGGTCTTAACGCCGAGACGTTGTGGCAAGGCCTTGCCAACATCCTGATGCGTTTTGCTCCCCAAAACAAGGCAATGCTTGCGACCCGCGATGAGTTGCAGGCAAAGCTTGATCACTGGCATCAGAGCAATCCGGGCACGATAACCGACATGCGAGCCTATAAGGAATTCCTGACTGGAATAGGCTATATTGTGCGCGAACCGGCCCCATTTGAGGTCGGTACGCAAAATGTCGATCCAGAGATCGCAAAGATGGCCGGCCCGCAATTGGTAGTGCCAAGCCTAAACGACCGATTCGTACTTAACGCTGCAAATGCGCGGTGGGGCAGCCTGTATGACGCTTTGTATGGAACCGATGCGCTTGATGCGCCGCCTGCCGTCCCAGGTGGCTACGATCCAGACCGCGGGAACGCAGTCATCGCTTATGCTCGAGACTTCCTGAATGTGAGCATTCCTGGCTGGGAATCAGTGCTTTCAGGCGGCACTTCGGCCCACCATGTCGGACAGTCCGCATTTGGTGAGACCAAAAGCTATTTGTTTGTCCAGAACGGCCTTCATATTGAAATCGTCGTCGATCCGAACCACCCGATTGGCGCGACTGATCCGCTCCACATCGCAGATGTCGTTCTGGAAGCAGCGCTCACCACAATTATCGATCTTGAAGATTCAGTGGCAGCAGTCGACGCCGCAGACAAGGTTGCAGCATATTCCAACTGGTTGGGCCTCATGCGCGGAGACCTGGTCGCGTCATTCGACAAGGGCGGACGGACGATAACTCGGGCGCTCGACCAGGACAGGGTGTATACAGCGCGAGATGGAAGCAAGCTTACACTTTCCGGTCGCAGCTTGATGTTCGTTCGAAATGTCGGCCACCTGATGAGCAATCCCGCCGTCTTGCTCTCCGATGGAACCCAGGCTCCAGAAGGAATATTGGACGCATTGTTCACATCATTGTGCGCTCTGCATGACGTGCAAGGCCTCGGGACTCACCGGAATAGCCGCGCTGGCAGCATCTATATCGTAAAACCCAAGATGCACGGCCCGAGTGAAGCAGCATTTACAAACGACTTGTTCGATGCCGTCGAGGATGTGCTGGGTCTGCCACGCCACACGGTCAAGGTTGGCGTCATGGATGAAGAGCGTCGCACCAGTGCCAACCTTGCGGCATGCATCCACGCTGTCAAGGACAGGATAGTTTTCATCAACACCGGCTTCCTCGACCGAACCGGCGACGAAATGCACACTGCCATGCATGCAGGTCCGATGATCCGAAAAGCGGACATGAAGACATCCAGTTGGATACAGGCCTATGAAGCACGCAACGTGCAAATTGGATTGGCGTGCGGACTTTCAGGAAAAGCGCAAATCGGCAAAGGCATGTGGGCGGCCCCAGACATGATGCGCGACATGATGGTACAAAAAGTCGGCCACCCGATGGCTGGCGCCAATACAGCCTGGGTACCTTCCCCAACGGCTGCCACGCTTCACGCGATCCATTATCACCAGATTGACGTTTTTGCACGCCAGGCCGAGCTGGCTACGCAGCCGGTGCCAAGTCTTGACCTTTTGCTTGCAGTGCCCGTTGCACCTGCCGGACACAATTGGTCTGACGAGGAAGTCATCCAGGAACTCGAAAACAACGCCCAGGGTATATTGGGCTATGTCGTGCGCTGGATCGATCAGGGCATTGGGTGCTCCAAGGTACCTGACGTCCACGACATAGGGTTGATGGAAGACCGAGCTACGCTGCGCATCTCGTCCCAGCATATCGCCAACTGGTTGCTCCATGGGAGCGCAAGTGAGCAGCAGGTCGATGACGCACTGACGCGGATGGCTGCAAAAGTGAATGCGCAAAATCAAGGCGACCTGCTATACGAGGAACTGACGCCCGCGAGCATCGCATTCAAAGCTGCGCGGGCGCTGATCTTCGAGGGCGCAAAACAGCCCAATGGCTACACAGAACCTTTGCTCCACAGGTTCCGCCTCGAGAAGAAGTCAGTTTTGTCCTAGCGTTTCTGAGCCTGCTCCATCTGCGCGGCCTTCCAGTCCATCGCTGACCTGACGCGCCGCTCGACGGAAGGGTGTGAATAAAACGCCATCTCCTCGAATGCAGAGGGACGAGGATAACGATATTCCGCCGTTTTCACGAGTGCTCCAGCCAGCGCGTCGGGAAGACCCACGGTACGCAGAGAATAGGCATCGGCCTCGCTTTCGCCAAGTCTTACCACGCTGTTCAATAGCGGTTGGGCGCACACGCCAAGCACCGATACAATCAGGACCAGGATCGGCAGGCCTTGTGGATCTCCCACGCCTGCCTGGCTGCCAAAGAAGCTGGCAACGCGGCTGAACAGTCGATCGACGAGCAGGAATCCGAGCATTGCCACCGCCGACACCAGGATCACCAACCGCCAGACATGGCCAAGAACATAGTGACCAATCTCGTGTCCCGTTACGGCCTTGACCTCGTCGAGCGACGCCCTGTCAAGCGCTACGTCGGAAATCGCGATGCGCGCCGACCCCATGACGCCCGAGACATTCGCGGTGAAGTTATTCGATTGGCGCGACCCATCAAACATCAGGATCCGGTCGTGAGGGATACCCGCACTATCCGCCATTTCGAGGAGTGCAGTTCTCACTGGGCCGGCAGGTACTGGACGATATTCGTTGAATATCGGTTCGATAAGTACTGGTGAGAGCAGGATTGTAGCCGAGGCGGCGCAGGCAGCAAGGCCTCCAGACCAAAGCCACCAGCGCGCACCCGATTTGCGCATGAGCGCATAAATACCCAGGAAGAACAGTGCGCCAAGAACAGCAGACAACAGCAGACCGATCGCGTCCTGAAGCAGGAAGTCACCAAGTGGCTGGCTGGTGCGACCGTAGCTTTTCTCCCGCCAATATTCCTCATATATGGTCCAAGGAAGCCCAATCAGTCCCGCGACGATGAAATATGTAAAACCAGTGAGCAGTGTTCGGACCCCCCAGCCTCGACGTCCAAGCCGGGCAGAAATCCGGTCAAGCAGGCCCCACTTCACGATGATCCAGGTAATCAGCGCTGAAACCGCCAGGCCAACAGGCAGCAACCAGTGCCCGCCTGTCGTATATGCCGCAGCCTTCTGCAGGACGTCGGGGCCTAGTCCATCAATATATCGCGCGGTTTCAACCGCCGGGTCAAATGCCACTTCCCACACCCTCCAATTTCTCATCTGGGCTATCTGACCCGTCAGCAACAAGCAAGAGACAGGTTGGGCAAGGCTTGCCTTGAAGTCAATCGCATGGTTTATATCGGTCATGTGGAGGTTGGTATTGTTCTACAGCCTAGTGCTAGCAGCGGGCACATTGCTGCTCGAATGGCTCGACTACAACTATCTTACCCATGCTTACGCAATCGAGTTTTACGTGGGATGCGTGGCAGTGATTTTTGTACTCATTGGGATCTGGGTAGGACTCCGACTGACCGCAAGATCGCATGGAAACGACTTTGCCAGGAATGAAGCGGCGCTTGCCTCGCTTGCAATAAGCAAGCGCGAATGCGAGGTGCTTGAACTCATCGCTGCCGGCCATTCAAACAAGGTCATCGCGCGGCGCCTCGCGATCTCGCCAAACACCGTCAAGACACATGCTGCCCGTCTGTTCGAAAAGCTCGGGGTCAACAGTCGCACACAAGCCATTGGCAAGGCGCGGTCGCTGCAAATCGTCCCTTGAATTCGGCACAGCGCCACCAAATCACCCTTTTGGGCGATAGCAACCCACAGCGCAGAAGCGCTAGCATGAAGCCATCGTAGCAATTTTGGAGACAAGACATGACCAAACTGGTCCTTACCTATGGAATCATCGGAGGCATCATTGTGTCGGTAGGCATGGGGCTCGGCATAACATTCATACCAACAGGCGGTACGCTCGGCATGGCCGCGGGCTATCTGTCAATGCTGATCGCCTTGGCGAGCGTGTTCATGGGCGTTAAAGAATATCGCGATAATATCAAAGGCGGCGTGATCCGCTTCTGGCCCGCCCTCGGCCTTGGCCTGTCCATCGCCGGCATTGCAGGGCTGTTCTATGTCGCTGCATGGGAAGCCTATATGTACGCCACCAATTACACCTTTTTCGATACCTATATCGCCAGCACGATTGAACTGATGCGGGCGTCTGGAAAACCAGCCGAAGAAATCGCCAAGTTCCGAACCGAGATGATGGCATTCAAGCTCCAATATGCCAATCCCCTGTTTCGCATGCTCCTGACATTCACGGAAATTGCACCCGTGGGGTTGCTTGTCGCGATAGTATCGGCAGCGCTTCTACGCAGAAGCGAATTCCTGCCGGCAAAGACCATGTACAAGCAGGCGAAGCGAAGCGCTTGAAATGGAGGCCTTTCCGCTGCACTAGGGTGAAATCGGGGAGAAGATTATGCGCGAATTGACTATCAGGTCCGTGATCCTGGGTGCTGTCATCACCATCCTGTTTACTGCAGCAAACGTATATCTGGGGCTGAAAGTCGGTCTGACATTCGCCACGTCGATACCCGCCGCAGTCATCTCCATGGCGATCTTGCGATTACTGCCAGGCGGTACGATTCTGGAGAACAATATCGTTCAGACCATTGCTTCTGCTGCAGGAACTTTGTCTGCAATCATATTTGTCCTACCAGGATTGGTTATATTGGGGTGGTGGCAAGGGTTCCCATTCTGGACCACTGCGGCAGTGTGTGCGACTGGCGGGATACTGGGGGTGATGTTTTCCGTACCACTTCGAAGGGCGCTCGTTACCGGGTCAGACTTGCCCTATCCCGAAGGAAAAGCTGCAGCAGAAGTGCTCAAGGTGGGCTCTGCCGATGTCGCGGGAACTGAAGGCGTCGAAGAAAACAGAAAGGGCCTGAAGTTGATTCTCATGGGATCGCTTGCGGCCGCTGGGTTCACGCTGCTTACCGCGTTCAAATTGTCCGCGGCCGAAGTCGCTCGATATTTCAAAGTGGGCGCTTCTTCGACCGGCGGTGCAAGCTCGCTCAGCATGGCTCTTATCGGTGTCGGCCATCTTGTCGGCCTGTCAGTTGGCATGGCGATGCTCTTGGGCATGGCCGTCAGCTGGCTCGGACTGGTTCCATGGCAGACATATGGTATCGCCGGCGATGCCGAGACAATCGCGGGAGAGGTTTTTAGATCCAAGGTCCGTTTCATCGGTGCTGGTGTGATCGGCGTCGCGGCCATCTGGACCCTGCTCAAGATAATCGGTCCGATTATCTCGGGAATTCGCTCGGCGATTAATGCATCTGCGCGGCGTGCGAACAATGAGGTCTTGCCGCTCGTCGAACGCGATATACCGATCAGGATAGTGGCAGGCATCATATTTGTCATAATGATCCCGATTGCTGGTCTGCTCTGGCAGTTTATCGCGGGTGGTCCGCTCACCGACAATGCGTTGCCACTGATCATCGGGACCCTCGTCTATATCCTCCTTGCAGGCATCGTGATTGCCTCGGTCTGCGGATATATGGCCGGCCTCATCGGCGCATCGAACAGTCCGATTTCCGGTGTCGGCATACTCGCCGTCATCGGTGCATCCCTGCTGATGCTTGCCTTTTTTGGTCGTGGACAACCCGAGGCCAGCGTCGAAGCGATGATTGCCTATTCGCTGTTCGCCACTGCCATCATATTTGGTATCGCAACGATTTCGAATGACAATTTGCAGGACCTGAAGACAGGGCAAATTGTCGGCGCGACGCCCTGGCGTCAACAAGTGGCACTGGTGATCGGGGTCCTTTTTGGCAGTCTCGCAATCCCACCCGTGCTTGATCTGCTCAATACCGCATTCGGATTTGCAGGTGGACTGGACGCCGGCCCCAATGCATTGGCGGCACCACAGGCGCTGCTTATCTCTGCACTTGCAAAAGGAGTACTGGGAGGCGACCTCCAATGGAACCTGCTCGGGCTCGGCGCGCTCATCGGCGTGTTTGTGGTGCTCCTGGATGAAACGTTGGGTAAGGCGGGTCGGATGCGACTGCCTCCCCTCGGTGTAGGGATGGGAGTGTATTTGCCCATGAGCCTAACATTCTTGATCGTGGTCGGCGCTCTGCTTGGGCATCGCTACGAAGCCTGGGCCGAAAGGCAAGCGGACCCTGAAACAGCGAAGCGAAGGGGCGTCCTGATGGCGACTGGCCTTATTGTGGGCGAGAGCCTGTTCGGCGTGCTATTTGCAGGCATTGTCGCAGGTACCGGCAGCGACGCACCCCTGGCGCTGGTTGGCGAAGGCTTTGCAGGAGCCGCTACATGGATCGGCATCGCCGCATTCGTGCTCGTCCTAGCCTGGCTCTATCGTTCGACGAGAGCAATGGCAAAGACGGCGTGATCGCCGGGGCGATGCACCCTGACGATAGGTCTCCTATTTATCTTTCACCCGCCCGTTAATTTTTGGCCCGGTAGTCGGTTCGACCCAGATCGCCCCTGCGATGCAGTGTACAATTCGCTTTGCCCTGGATTAGCCCAAGCCCATTTCCCACGCTTCAAGCGTTGGCATCGACAAATCGCTCGGCATCTAGTGCCGCCATGCATCCAGTACCGGCGCTTGTCACTGCCTGACGGTAGACATGATCCATGACATCTCCACAAGCGAATACACCAGGTACACTTGTTTCGGTCGCCTGCCCTTCAGATCCGCTGCGAACCTTGATATAGCCACCAGCCATATCGAGATGCCCCTCGAATATCGAAGTGTTGGGCTTGTGCCCGATAGCAATGAATATGCCGTGCAGATCTAGGTCTTGCGTAAGCCCATCTCCAGTCGACTTGATCCGCATCCCGGTGACTCCACTGGCGTCTCCCAGCACCTCGTCAAGCGTGCAGTTCCATTTGATCGTGACCTTGCCTTCTGCCTCGCGGGCGAACAACCTGTCCTGGAGGATTTTTTCCGCCTTCAACTTGTCGCGCCGGTGAA
>JBATDO010000440.1:0-6725 GCA_049663505.1 Sphingorhabdus sp. | reverse complement strand
TACCAAGCCTGCTTGCCCAAGGCTTGCATTCTGCCCGATCTCTCGCCATATGCGCGTCGGGAGTCGGATGGACGCGGTACTCGCCAACCCGGTCAGATCCTGACGGAAGCAGCCGTAACGAATTCGCTGCGGGTCATCCGGCTCCTATTTTCCTGAAATTGACTTGAGAAGCCTTCGACAATTGTCGAAGAGCGTCCTAACGTGATTCCAATGCCTGATTCCACACACCCCAATTTAGTCGAACGTGACCCAGATATGCCTGACGATGCGTTGGGGCTGGGGCTCGATGTGCCAATGGCATCCAAGCCCGTGATCAGCGGTGGAGTGGCTTACCGAGTCTTGGCACGAAAGTACCGACCACAGACGTTTGCCGAACTCATCGGCCAGAACGCAATGGTTCAGACCTTGGGCAACGCAATCAAGCGAGACCGCCTGGCACATGCATTCCTGATGACCGGGGTTCGCGGTGTTGGCAAGACTTCAACAGCGCGTTTGATCGCCAAGGCGTTGAACTGCGTAGGGTCGGATGGCCAGGGAGGTCCAACTATTGACCCTTGCGGTCGTTGTGAACCTTGTGTGGCTATCGCCGAAGGGCGTCATATCGATGTGATCGAGATGGATGCCGCCAGCCATACAGGTGTTGATGACGTCCGCGAGATCATTGAAGCCGTGCGCTATTCGGCTGTATCGGCGCGATACAAGATCTACATCATCGACGAAGTCCACATGTTGTCGAAAAATGCCTTCAATGCTCTTTTGAAGACACTGGAAGAGCCACCGGGGCACGTCAAGTTCCTGTTTGCAACCACAGAGGTGAACAAGGTTCCGATCACGGTCCTTTCAAGGTGCCAGCGTTTTGATCTGAAGCGTATTCCAACGGATATGCTGGCCGCGCATTTTGCCGAAATCGCATCCAAGGAAGCAGTGGCCGCCGAAGCTGAGGCTTTGACCTTGATCGCACAGGCGGCCGAAGGATCGGTTCGCGACGGACTGTCTATTCTCGATCAGGCAATTGCACATGCTGACATGGAGGGCGATGGCAAGGTAACCGCAACCCAGGTCCGTGACATGCTGGGGCTTTCGGATAGGGGGGCAGTACGCCGTCTGTTCGCGCTTATCCTGTCCGGAGACGCACAAGCGATGTTGTCGGAAGCCATGGGGCAATACAACCTGGGCGTTGAACCGCTGGCGATGTTTGCCGGTCTTCTGGCTGAAGTTCACAGGTTGACTCTGGCGAAGGTTGGAGCCCCACGCGATGGATCTGTCGATGCTGAAGCAATGGCATTGATTGAGTCGCATGCTGACAAGCTGTCATTTCCAACGCTGCACCGATTATGGCAGTTGTTGCTGAAAGGGCATGAAGAAGTATCGCGCGCAGCCATGCCGCTTGATGCAGCAGATATGGCACTGCTTCGTGTTGTTCATGCTGCGACTATCCCCGATCCCGGCGAATTGGCTAAGATGATCGGGCAGGGCGGATCGGTCACCAATCCACCCCCACCTTCCGGCACAGCACCAGTGATGCCAGCTGTGTCGAACGTGCAATCATTGATGCCGGCTGATTTTCCAGCACTGCTTGACCGGCTGGCCCGCGATGGATTTGTAAGTCTAGAAATGACACTGCGCGATGTAATGCGCGTGGTGGAATTTTCTCCACCCATGCTGGCCTACCAGTTGTCAGGTTCTGTGGCTCCGGGTTTTGTGTCCGAATTGCGAGACGCCCTGGCGAAGGTTACAGGAACAAGATGGGATCTGGACGAACGCGAGGGCCTGGCCCAGCCGACATTGCTGGAAGTCGAGAAAGCCCAGGCAGAGGCAGGGCGTCGTGCCATACTGGATTCGCCGCTAGTCAAAGCGGCTTTTGCGGCATTTCCCGACGCAGAGCTGCTCGACAGCGAATGCAATGAACAAGACAAATGGAGTAAGCGTGCATGAAAAGCATGGAAGACATGATCAAGGCCGCGCAAGAAGCCGCGCAGAACATCCAGAAACAAATGGAGCAGGCGCAAGCCACTCTCGACACGATTGAAGTTGAAGGAGTCTCTGGCGGGGGTCTGGTAAAGGTCCGCGCGACGGCCAAGGGGCGAATTATCTCAGTTGCGCTCGACGACAGCTTGATCGTTCCGTCTGACAAGCAAATGCTGGAGGATCTGATTACCGCCGCTTTCAATGATGCGCGCGACAAGGCAGACGCAGCAAGCAATGCCGAAATGAGCAAGATGTCGAGCGGATTGCCATTGCCAGCCGGGTTCAAATTGCCATTCTGAAGCCATTTTTGCACAGCTTATTGGGTTATTTTGCCGTTTTTGCATTGAAAGCGGCGTAATCACGCACATATTGGTCAAGATAAGTCCGGCTGCCGCTTTTTGGGGTCGGCGTTTGGAGTATCTATGGAATTGAACCTTCCTTTGTTGCCTTTGCGCGATATTGTTGTTTTTCCGGGAATGATCGTGCCGTTGTTTGTCGGGCGAGATAAATCGGTAGTTGCACTCGAAAAGGCCATGGCCGCCGACAAGGAAATTTTTCTCGTGGCGCAGCTGGATCCTGCTGAAGACGATCCTGATATAGACGACCTCTACACCATTGGTGTCACAGCCACGATCATGCAGCTATTAAAGCTTCCTGATGGCACGGTCCGGGTTTTGGTCGAAGGCAAACAGCGCGCACAATTGGCTGGACTTTTGGAAACTACCCCCGATTATGTCGAAGCGCGGGTAACGCTGGTAGAAGAACAGGTCGCTGAAGGTCCCGAAGCCACAGCGCTAATGCGCTCGGTCACTGAGCAGTTTGACAACTACTCTAAGCTCAACAAGAAAATGCCTGCCGAGACAGCGGTGCAATTGAGTGAAATTGAAACGCCTGCGGCCCTGGCCGATGCGGTTGCGGCCAATATACAGCTCAAGGTCTCAGACAAGCAGTCGTTGCTTGTTGAAGCAAACCCGCTTCGTCGCCTCGAAATGGCGTTTGCCTTCATGGAGGGTGAATTGGGCGTGCTGCAGGTGGAAAAGAAAATCCGCGGCCGGGTAAAGCGACAGATGGAGAAGACGCAGCGCGAATATTACCTCAATGAGCAGATGAAAGCGATTCAGCGCGAACTGGGGAATGATGACGGCGAGGGCGGCGACGAAATTGCCGAACTGCAGACAAAAATAGATACCACAAAGCTCTCCAAGGAGGCGAAGAACAAGGCGAATGCCGAGTTGAAAAAGTTGCGGGGCATGGCACCGATGTCGGCCGAAGCAACAGTTGTGCGTAACTATCTCGATACTTTGCTGAGCATCCCTTGGGGAAAGAAATCAAAGCTCAAGCGCGATATCGCCAAGGCCCAGGAAGTACTCGATGCTGATCATTTCGCTCTTGAGAAGGTCAAGGACCGAATTGTTGAGTATCTGGCAGTCCAGGCCCGTACAAACAAGCTCAAAGGCCCTATTTTATGCCTTGTCGGCCCTCCAGGTGTTGGCAAGACTTCTCTTGGTCGCTCAATTGCGAAGGCGTGCGGTCGTGAGTTCATTCGCCAGTCGCTGGGTGGGGTCCGTGACGAAGCCGAAATTCGGGGGCACCGGCGTACCTATATCGGGTCTATGCCCGGAAAGGTTGCAGCCAATCTGAAGAAGGCGGGAACAATGAACCCGTTGTTTCTACTCGATGAAATTGACAAGCTTGGCCAGGATTTCAGAGGCGACCCAGCGTCTGCCCTACTTGAAGTGCTGGATCCCGAACAGAACAACAAGTTCAATGACCATTACCTCGAAGTCGATCTCGACCTTTCGGACGTGATGTTTGTGACTACGGCAAATAGCATGAACCTGCCGCAGGCGTTGCTCGACCGAATGGAAATAATCAGGCTTGAGGGCTATACTGAAGACGAGAAGCTTGAAATTGCAAAGCGCCATTTGCTTGAAAAGCAAATCGAGGCGCACGGATTGAAGCCGGAAGAGTTTTCATTGAGCGATGACGGGCTTCGTGATTTGATCCGATATTATACCCGTGAAGCTGGTGTGCGCACGCTGGAGCGAGAAATTGCAAAGCTTGCGCGAAAGGCGTTGCGCCAGATCCTTGAAGGGAAGGTGACAGGGGTTGCCGTTACGCCGGAAAATCTCGCCGAATTCGCAGGTGTTCGCAAATATCGCCATGACATGGGTGAGGAAGAAAACCAGATCGGTGCTGTAACCGGACTGGCCTGGACTGAAGTTGGCGGCGAGCTGTTGACGATCGAGGCAGTGACCGTCCCTGGCAAGGGACAAATCCGGACGACTGGTAAGCTGGGCGAAGTAATGGGCGAGTCAATTCAAGCTGCACTTTCTTACGTGAAGGCGCGCGCTCCAAGCTATGGCATCAAGCCGAGCCTGTTTACCCGCAAGGATGTCCATATCCATCTTCCTGAAGGCGCGGTTCCCAAGGACGGACCTTCTGCCGGTGTTGGCATGGTTACATGTATTGTTTCCACGCTTACCGGCATAGCGGTGCACAGGGATGTCGCTATGACAGGAGAAGTAACGCTGCGAGGTCGTGTTTTGCCTATTGGCGGGCTCAAGGAAAAGCTCCTTGCTGCATTGCGCGGCGGAATTAAGGTCGTGCTCATTCCGCAGGAAAACGAAAAGGATCTCGCCGAGATACCGGCGAACATCAAAGAGGGCCTCGAGATCGTTCCGGTTAGTCATGTCGATCAGGTTTTGGCGCGGGCGTTGGTCTCGCCGTTAATCCCGGTTGAATGGACTGAAGCTGATGAATTAGCTGCATCTTTGCCGCCCGTTATCGGTGGTGAAAGCGGGGCTTCAGTCACCCATTGAAGGTGAAATTCAATCAGATTTGTGCAGCTTTGTGACAACTCATCGCGAAATTCGCCGAAAGCGCGGTTTTTTGCCGATTTTTCCTTTGACAGCTGGATTAATCTCATCATTATCCCGCCACCGGCTAAGCCGCGATTCACTTAACAAAAGTGGGTTTTTTTGTATTCTTGAGAGGGGGTTCCCAAATTATGAACAAGCAAGATCTCGTCAATGCTGTCGCTGATGCCAGCGGCCTTACTAAAGCCGATGCTGCGAAAGCTGTTGAAGGTGTGTTTGATTCGATCACTGGTGCTTTGAAAAAGGGCGGTGAAGTGCGTCTAGTAGGCTTCGGCACCTTTGCAGTTGCAAAGCGTAAAGCCTCAACGGGCCGTAACCCACGCACAGGTGAGCCAATGACCATCAAGGCTTCCAACCAGCCCAAATTCAAGGTTGGCAAGGCGCTTAAAGACGCCGTCAACTAAATCAAGGCAAAGGGCATTGCCCTGTTTCCTTTTGAAACGAGAAAAAGGCCATCCGTAAGGGTGGCCTTTTTCTTGGTATATATATTGGCAGATCAGATCGTCGAGGTGGAAGTCCCACGTTGGCATACTCAACGGAATACCCATCTGAAAAGAACAGCATGGTGGCGAGGCGGGTGGGGAGTAAGGCAGAGGTAAAACTCGGAACTGAGCATCAAGGCCCGGATATAAAGCCAGATCTGCGTCGTAACCGGGCAAATAGTCCAAAGGGAGGCCTGATATACAGACAAGCGCGCTCGCTGCTCGATTGCGGTTTCGACAGGGCCGGTGGGCACAGGGCTGTGCTCCATTACTCCCGGATAATCTGCGCCGACTTTACCCCAGGCTTACGCAGCAAGTTTAAAATCTGGCATGGCAGGAACTGAGCGACGCAAGGGGACGACTACGTCTGCACGACGGATCTGGCGCTGTTTTACCGGGCCAAAATTGATGCGACGTTCTGTTTTCATTGATGGCGAAAATTCCGCTTCGATGACCTCGAAAATCCTCGGCATTGCAAGTTGGATCGTAAGAATGATCGAGCCAACTGCTGCAACGAGCGCAGAGGCAAAAAGTAGAGAAGCAATAAGGGTCATGGCACTGGTCCTTTCTGGCCCCCACAATTATGTTAGTGGGGAATAGCTTGCTGTTATCTGAACGGCTTGATTGAAATGTTCACTATATGTTCCTTGCTGTCAAGCAGAAATAATCCTGTGCCCGCTTGGTGATAAAGTTGTGCATCACCTGTGGATAACTTTCGTGTACCGGAATTGTTCCGGTAGAGTTGAGGCATTTGGGTAGAGCTACGCATAGTATGCATAGAAAGACGCATGGAAATGATGGAGGGGCCGGGCTGAGCCTGGCTGTAAAAACCTCTCTAATTGGCGTTGCGTTTGCTACGTCGCTCGGAATGCCACTGTTCCAATGCTGCTCGCGTGCAACCGGTAAAACCATTGGATCCGTTGACAGAGCAACTATTGGGCAGGTTAGCGCGCGAGTATGCGTCAAGGCTCTCTACTGCTGATGTCCACGAACTCCCACCCGATACGATCTCGATCTCGTTTTTGCGCAGGTCCTTGGGGATTCGATAACGGTCGCTTTCGGGTGCCGGCGCACACACCACAATTTCATCGTCGTGTGCCGCAGGGCATGCATCCTCGCCGAAGGTTACAAGGAATGAAACGCGTTCTGGCGGCGATGCTTGCCTCGAAAGGCTTGTATCGGCCAGCGCCGGCAAAGGATTTATGGCGTTCAACAATGCTGCGGCCAGTAGGGTTTTCATGTCGAGCAAAGGTGGGCTCCAGAAGGGAATGGCTTCCAGAAAAAGGCGCCAAGCCAATGGGCTATCCCGCTCGGGGTGAACAGGCGGTTAATCGAAAGCATGTGTTAACAGGCGGCATCCAAGGCAATTGGGGTGGCATAATGCACAGCTTTGTAC
>JBATDO010000439.1:0-3630 GCA_049663505.1 Sphingorhabdus sp. | reverse complement strand
GCTGTATACAAAACATATTCGTCAGGCCGCTTTGCACCTTTCAGAATCCCGACGACGTTCTTGCTGGCCTTCCGTGAAATGACGTTCTCGAAGCTAAACGAAGCAGTTAAACCAAGCGGAACCGCCTTGAACCCCTTCTGTTTTGCGGCCGTCATTTGCTTTTCGAGGTCTTGACCTGACGCTGCGAATATTTCCCTGGCGACATCCTTCTGGATCCAACCGTTGGCCGCCGTTTGACTTGCGCCTGCGTCCTTTGATTGCGCAAGAAACTGGGTACCTGTCCAGCTCGAGTTGACAACATTCCAGCCATATGCAGCAGGCGCTTCGTCGTGGATGATCAGGACGGCGGCGGCACCTTGCCGAGCCGCTTCTTCATATTTGTAGGTCCAGCGGCCATAATAAGTCATGGCCTTACCGTTGAACGGTCCGTCGAGGGTCTTGGCATCAAAATCGGGGTCATTTACCATGACAACGACAGTTTTGCCTTTGACATCCACGCCTGCATAATCGTTCCAGCCCTTTTCCGGGGCGACAATTCCATGACCAACAAAGACCATATCACTCAAGTTGACGTTGGTTTGCGGCACTTCGCGGTAACTGCCAATGACGAATTCGCTTCCATAAGCAAACGACATCGCTTTTCCGCTTTTGTTTGCAACGCTAAGGGCAGACACGTTCTTTGCAGTGATTTCGACCAACGGCACATCTTGCGTCCAACTGCCGTTGTTCCCGGGTTCAAGCCCTGCCGCCTCGAATTTCTTGATCAAGTAGGCAACCGTCTTTTGCTCTCCTGGAGAACCAGGAGCGCGCCCTTCATAGCTGTCGAGCGAAAGCTCCTTGGTCACGTCCTTCATCGTCTGTTCGGACAATATCGGAACCGTGATCTCGGGAGCTGTGACGGCTGCAGGCGTATCGATCTTCTTGCAGGCAGTGAGCGCTAAAGTCGAAATCAGGGCAAGCGTCAGGATGCGCATCGAACTCTCCTATGGGGAAATACAGAGCCACCTTGTGGCAGACACGTTGCTTGCGCTCAAACAAAAAAGGCGGCCCAGAAAGGACCGCCTGTTTGTTTGTTGTTTGACAAAATCAGCGCGAATAGAATTCGACAACCAGATTTGGTTCCATCTTCACCGGATAAGGCACCTCGTCGAGCGTTGGTACGCGAGTAAACGTAACCTTGTCATTGCCATCAGGCGATACATATTCAGGTATATCGCGCTCAGCAAGACCCTGCGCCTCTATGACCAGCGCCATTTCCTTCGCCTTGTTCCCGAGGCTGATTACGTCCCCTGGTGCGACTTGACGGCTAGCAATGTTGCACTTCACACCGTTCACGCGGATATGACCATGGCTGACGATTTGGCGGGCGGCAAAGATCGTTGGCGCAAACTTGGCACGATATACGATCATGTCTAGGCGGCGCTCGAGCAATCCGATGAGGTTTTGCGAAGTATCGCCTTTCATGTTGCTCGCTTCAAGAAACGCGCGCTTGAATTGCTTTTCCGTGACGTCGCCGTAATATCCCTTGAGCTTCTGCTTCGCCCGCAGCTGTACGCCATAATCGCTCAGCTTGCCTTTGCGGCGCTGGCCATGCTGACCCGGGCCATATTCACGCTTGTTGACGGGTGACTTGGGGCGGCCCCAGATGTTTTCACCCATCCGGCGATCTAGTTTATACTTTGAGCTTGTACGTTTTGACATGTCTGTCTCCAATTGCTTCTAACGTTGTTTCCGGTCTCGCGCGGCACGTGCGGGGACGTACCGGACACCTGCTTCACCGAAATGCAGGGTCAATTGCGAAGGCGGGCCTATGACGACTACGGGGCGTATTGTCAACAACGCGCTCGACTTTGCCAACCATGCTTCCTAAAGGCCCGGCCATGACCAGCGATGAACAGCCCTTGCCCGCCAATGATTGCCTTTCCATGGCCGATGTCCGTTCAGGCGTCGATGCGATCGATCAAGCATTAGTAGCGATGATCGCACGCCGCTTTGCATATATGGATGCCGCTGCACGGATAAAAAGTGACCGCAACATTGTTCGAGATGAAGCGCGCAAGCGTGCCGTGCTAGACAATGTCATCGCAGCGGCCAGAACTCACAATGTGCCCGTTGAACTGGCAGAGCAGCTTTGGGACACACTAGTCGAAGCGTCGATCGCGTACGAACTGGATCGCTGGGACGACCTTCGCGCCTAGCGTCAGATATCGGTTTGCATTTGCGGGGGCGCGAGTGTGCCCTTGGCGCCTTTTTGACCTAGCTCCATTGCACTTTCAGATTGATCCCATTGTTCCTGCGTCTTGCACTGGCGTTTTCCCAACCGACTTCCGGTCATCGCGATATCCTTGCAGATCTTTTTCGGCTTTGCGGGCTTGGGCTGGGCTTGAGGGGCTTGATCGGTCGCAGTCGTATCGGCGTTGGTGGTGGAGGCCGCCAACAGAAGGGCAAGGATATTTGCAGTTATCATTTCAGGAAATCTCCAATTCTTGGGCTTGGATGTAGAGGAGGGGCAGGGCGATGCCAAGCGGCTATTCTTGTTCTCGTCGATGCTTGGCTAACGCAGTAAACACACCTCTTAAAGTTCGAATTTCCAAAGAATTCCAGCCAGGCTTGGTTAGAAGGTTTCGCAGTGTCCGCCGGGTGACTGGGGCCCTATCAGTAAGTTTGAAATAGCCGAACGGTTCGAGCATGGCATCGAGCTGACTGATAAGTCCGTCTAATTCGGCTTGTGGAGCAGGTGGGGCAAGTTCCGTTTTTGGCGGACTGATTAGGGACTGCGACTTTGACCATTCATAGGCGCAAATGATAACCGCTTGCGCCAGGTTGAGCGAACCGAACTCGGGATTGATCGGGACCGTGATTATCGACCGTGCCACCGTAATTTCGTCGGCTTCCAACCCGGATCGTTCTGCACCGAACAATATCGCGCTACGCCCCGGCGCTGCCAGTATTTCGGCACCAGCTGCTTCAGGCGTAATCACGGGTTTTGTGACACCGCGCTTTCGGACGGTGGTTGCATAGACATTATGGACATCCGAGACCGCATCTTCAACAGTATCGAACACCGTTGCACTGGCGAGCACGATGTCAGCACCTGCAGCCGCAGGCCCTGCAGATGAGTTTGGCCAACCATCGCGCGGTGCTACCAGACGAAGTTCAGTGAGACCAAAGTTGAGCATGGCGCGGGCGGCCTTGCCAATATTCTCGCCAAGCTGTGGCCGCACCAGGACGATGATGGGGCCTTGTGTCACGGTTTTACAGCTTCGGCCACGCTCCCTGCAAAGTCTTCGAAATCCTTTGCTTCGGTGAACTCTTTGTAGACGCTGGCAAAGCGGATATATGCCACCGCGTCGAGAGTCTTCAATCCATCCATCACGAATTCACCAATACGTTTAGAATCGATCTCGCTCTCTCCCAGGGTTTCAAGCTGCCGTTGGATGCCTGACGCCAGCTTTTCTATTTGCGCTGCATCTACCGGGCGCTTGCGGCATGCAACGGCCAATGATCGTTCAAGTTTTTCTCGTTCGAATGGCTCGCGCTTTCCTTCAGATTTAACCACGGTAAGATCGCGAAGCTGGATGCGTTCAAACGTCGTAAATCGCCCGCCGCAACCCTCGCACTGCCGCCTCC
>JBATDO010000438.1:0-4339 GCA_049663505.1 Sphingorhabdus sp. | reverse complement strand
TGTGCGACCTCGCGAAATGTCCCGAGATCAAAAACGGCTCCGGGCGTTTCGGTGCCTATAGGAAGAATTGGGGGGCAATCCCCATCAGGCGTGTCGGCTATAGCTGCAGCTTCTGCACGCAGCCAATTCACTGACCGGGCCCCTTCAGCTTTCGGCAAGACAATCGCGTCGGGTAGATAGGGCAAAATCGAGGCCAGATCGTCATGAGTAACATGACTTTCCTGGGGATTTACGCGCACGAACACTGGCACCCCTAATCTGTCGCCAGACAACCAATCAGCCACAGCATCGCGAGCTGCGGCTTTTTGCTCGGGCGTCACCGAATCCTCCAAGTCAAGAATGATCGCATCAGCGCCGCTATTAGCGGCCTTTGCAAACCGATCAGGACGATCACCAGGTACAAACAGGATAGAACGCAGTTTCATGCAGCCGTTATGCATCCCGCAATTGCCAAACGCAACTTCATCCCTTCTTGATCAACGCAGCGCGCTCGCATTGGCAAACCACTTCGTCGCGTTGATTTAAACATTGATGACGAAAGGTAACGACACCAGCGTCTGGTCGGGACTTGCTTTCCTTTAAGGCGATCACTTCGGTTTCTGCCCGCAGCGTATCCCCCAAGAACACCGGCCTTGGCATCACCAACTTGTCGTACCCCAAATTAGCGACCAGCGTTCCAAGGGTTGTCTCCCCGACTGTGAGGCCAACCATGAGACTGAAAGTGAATGTCCCATTCACGAGTATCTGTCCAAACTCGCTTGCCTTTGCAGCCTCGACATCAATGTGCAACGGTTGTGGATTGTGGGTCATCACTGAAAACAGCAGGTTATCTGTCTCGGTCACGGTCCGACGAATCTCGTGAACAATGCGGTCACCTATTTTCCACTGCTCGAAAAAGCGCCCTGCCATCACTTACCCCTCTTGAAAAAACGACTTATGGGAACTCTTGCCTGCATGCTTGCGGCTTTCAATCCTCCCCGGACACAATTCTCACCAGCAGCGCATCGACCTGCACCTGCGCCCCTGGGCTGGCATTCAGTTCGGCGACGATCCCGTCGAACGGAGCGGTCAGGCTATGCTCCATCTTCATGGCTTCCATGGTGAGGAGTTTTTGCCCCTTATTGACGATTTGTCCCAATGTAACCTCCACCATGATGATACGGCCCGGCATTGGGGACATTATCAGTCCATCTCCTATCGCGCTCAAGCCCGATCCGCGCGGTGCGGCGAGTGCATATCTGCGCGCAAACCCTCCAGTAAAAGCCAGGACTTCGGGCAAGGCGTTGGCTGCCTCGACTTCGCCAAATGCCACCAAGTGCACTGTGCCGCTATCATCGACCAGCCTGGCCTCTGCGCGCGGCAAGGTGTTGAGCCGAAAACCGAGTGCGGCACTCCATGGACTAGGGCCAGGACTTCCACACAAATGGGCTGCGGCCTCCATCAATTCGTCACTGCCAGGCTCTGGCGGCAAGACCAGCGCCTCGACTTCGCGAGCAATCAATCCGGTGTCCACATCGGCCCGGCCAAATGCTTCCAGATCAAGCAGGCGCCCCAAAAACCCCGCATTTGTCTTGACCGGCCAGACTTCTATACCGTCAATGCCGTCGCGCAGTCGGGCAATGGCCTGCGCACGCGTTGGTGCGTGCGCAATAACCTTCGCTATCATCGGGTCATAGAAAGGTGATATCTCGCCGCCTTCCACAACTCCGCTGTCGACGCGTAAGTCTTCAGGCATTGCCAAGTGATCAAGCGAGCCTGTCGATGGAAGGAAGCCAGTTGCAGGATTTTCTGCATATAGCCTCGCTTCGATCGCCCATCCATTGATCACAATCTCGTCCTGCAAGATCGGTATTGGTTCACCTGAAGCGATGCGCAATTGCCATTCAACCAGATCAACGCCCGTAATCTCCTCGGTCACGGGATGTTCTACCTGAAGCCGGGTGTTCATTTCCATGAACCATATTCGATCCGCGCAAAGACCGTTACTGGTATCAGCGATGAACTCGATGGTTCCAGCACCGACATAGTCGACCGCCCTGGCGGCCTTGATCGCCGCTGCGCACAATTCGGCGCGCGTATTTTCATCCATGCCAGGTGCCGGTGCTTCTTCGATTACCTTCTGGTGGCGGCGCTGCAAACTACAGTCGCGCTCAAACAGATGAACAATGTTGCCGTGTGTATCTCCGAAAATTTGCACCTCTATATGGCGGGGCTTGAGAATATATTTCTCGATCAGAACATGCGCGTTGCCGAACGACGCGGTGGCCTCGCGCTGGCAGGAGGTAAGCGCATCGGTGAAATCGCCTGCATGCTCGACCTTGCGCATCCCCTTGCCGCCGCCGCCTGCCACGGCCTTGATGAGGACAGGATAGCCGATCTCGGTGGCCCGTTCGGCGAGGAAGGCCGGGTCCTGGTTTTCCCCCATATAGCCAGGGGTGACGGGCACCCCCGCCTCGGCCATCAGTTTCTTGGCCGCATCCTTCAGCCCCATCGCGGTGATGCTGGCAGGTGCAGGCCCGACCCAGATCAGGCCCGCGTCGATCACGGCTTGCGCAAACTCGGCGTTCTCCGAGAGGAAGCCATAGCCCGGATGGATCGCCTCCGCGCCGGTAGCCTTGGCAGCGGCAATGATCTTCTCGCCCAACAGATAGCTCTCGCGCGCTGGAGACGCCCCGATGTGCACCGCGTCATCGGCTGAGCGCACATGCAATGCCTTGGCATCGGCATCTGAATAGACCGCAACCGTCCGAATACCCATCGCCCGGGCCGTGCGGATGATCCGGCAGGCGATTTCACCACGGTTGGCGATGAGGAGAGATTGTATCATTGTCCCGAACATCCGGTGAGGCGCGAAGAGAATGTGAGGTTCATGATTTTCCAGATGCCGTCCTGTCGCAACAAGTCAAAGTGATCGGTCCCGCAGCTCACCACCTTGCCCTCTGCCGAAATGGTGAACGGTGCCCAGACCATTGCGACATCATCGTCGATCTCAATGACTGGATTGGTTACACGTTCGACGAAGCCAGTGCCGAGCTTCATTCGCCCTGCATATTCGGCAAAGCTGGAGCTACGCAGCCCGGTGGAACCGTCACGCAGCGTGCCCATCGCAGTTACGCGACCGTCGGGATAGGCATGTCGCAGGAGCGCTGTTCCGTCGCCGGCTTCAAGTGCCACAAACGCTGCGTCGATTGTAGCCAACACCTGCGCATCGTTAAACTCAGGGGGTGGCAGCGGGTTAGCTGGCGGCAAAGGCTCGGCAGCTAGCAAGACGAGCGCAGAAATCAGTTCAAACATCCCCCTCACATCCGGAACACCCCAAAACGGGGCGCCTCCTCACCCGGTGCGTTCAACGCCGCCGCCAATGCCAGCCCCAGCACTTGGCGCGTCTGCGCCGGGTCGATAATCCCGTCATCCCATAGCCGTGCGGTCGCGTGATAGGGGTTGCCTTCGTCTTCATATTTCTTGCGGATAGGGGCCTTGAAGGCTTCGGCCTGTTCGGGCGTCCAACTCTCCGCATCGCGGTGGACGGTTGTCAGCACCGACGCCGCCTGTTCGCCACCCATCACGCTGATCCGCGCGTTAGGCCAGGTGAAGAGGAAGCGTGGCGAGTACGCGCGGCCGCACATCCCGTAGTTTCCGGCTCCGAAACTTCCACCAATCAGGACAGTGATCTTTGGCACGCTTGCTGTGGCAACGGCCGTCACAAGTTTCGCACCGTGCTTTGCGATGCCTTCGGCTTCATATTTGCCGCCAACCATGAAGCCCGAGATGTTCTGCAGAAAAAGCAAGGGTATCCGGCGCTGGCAAGCAAGCTCGATAAAGTGCGCTCCTTTTTGAGCGCTCTCGCTGAACAACACCCCGTTATTGGCAAGAATGGCTACAGGCATACCCCAAATATGCGCAAATCCGCATACCAGCGTGGATCCATAGAGCGCCTTGAACTCGTGGAACTCGCTGCCATCGACAATGCGCGCGATAACCTCATGCACGTCATATGGTGCGCGGACGTCCTCGGGGATGACGTCGTATAATTCCTCGGCGTCATATTTGGGCGCGCGCGGTTCACGCACGTCGATGTCGGGTTTATGGATTGGTCCCAAGTGGCTGATGATATCGCGAACAATGGTCAGCGCATGCTCGTCATTTTCGGCCACATGATCAACAACGCCTGACTTGCGTCCATGCAAGTCGCCGCCACCCAGATCCTCGGCACTGATTTCTTCGCCAGTTGCGGCTTTGACCAAAGGTGGTCCTGCTAAAAAAATCGTCCCCTGGTTGCGCACGATGACCGTCTCATCCGACATTGCAGGGACATAGGCGCCCCCCGCTGTACAACTAC
>JBATDO010000437.1:0-2721 GCA_049663505.1 Sphingorhabdus sp. | reverse complement strand
GCCCTCCCATTTCTGAACGAACCCTTCACTCAAAATTCGCATATAACCGGCAAGTGCGACATATTCGGCGCCACTATGAACGATCCTGTCATGCATCATCGCATCGTGCACAGCCCGGTCAATGTGCCGATGTGACTGCGTAAATGTTGCAATGCCTTCGGCTGCGGCCAATTTAAGTCCCTGCGCATCGGGGTTGTTGCTGGCCACCAAAACGATTTCATAGCCGCAATCCGGTTGCTTTGCGGCATAAAGAAGGGCCGCCATATTGGTCCCGGTCCCTGATATCAGAACAGCAACACGTGCCTTAGCCATGATGAGTGACGTTCCAATTGTCGGTAGCACTCCACGTTTCGATGCTACCGCTAACGGTGCAACCCTTTTCGCCTGCAGCGATGTGACCAATCTGGTGGACAGTTTCACCCGCCGTCTCCAATGCCTCTGTAACTTCGGCAATTTTAGTATTGGAAATTGCAATGACCATTCCGATTCCGCAGTTGAACGTACGGGCCATTTCTTCGGGTTCAATATGTCCTTGAGCTTGCAAGAATGCCATTAGGCGCGGTTGTGGCCAAGCGTTGGCGTCGATATGTGCGTGGAGACCGTCTGGCAAGATGCGCGGGATATTTTCAAGCAAACCACCTCCAGTGATGTGTGCCATCGCATTGACCATTCCGGCGCGAACTAGCGGTAGCAGCGACTTCACGTAGATGCGTGTAGGGGCCATCAGGGCATCGACGAGGAGCACGTCCTGGTCGAACAGCGCAGGCCGGTCCAGCTTCCAGCCTTTGTCAGCCGCTAGCCGGCGAACCAACGAGAAACCGTTCGAGTGGATACCCGACGAGCCGAGTCCAAGAAGAACATCGCCTTCTGCAATTCTGTCAGCGCTCAGCACTTGGTCGCGTTCGACAGCGCCCACGCAAAAGCCCGCTAGGTCATAGTCGCCTTCTGAATACATTCCGGGCATTTCTGCTGTTTCGCCCCCGATAAGCGCACAACCGGCCTGCTTGCAGCCTTCTGCAATGCTTGCGACAACCGCTGTTGCCACATTCAAATCGAGCTTTCCGCTGGCATAATAATCCAGGAAGAACAGAGGTTCTGCTCCTTGAACGATCAAGTCATTGACGCACATCGCCACGAGGTCGATGCCGACGCCTTCATGACGACCCGAATCAATGGCCAGCTTCAGCTTGGTTCCGACGCCGTCGTTGGCCGCTACAAGTATCGGATCTACAAATCCGGCAGCCCGCAAGTCGAAAAAGCCTCCAAATCCGCCAAGATCGGCGTTTGCGCCTGCTCGCCGGGTCGCTTTTGCAAGGGGCGCAATGGCGCGCACCAGCGCGTTACCAGCTTCGATGGAAACACCGGCCTTGGCGTAGGTGTAGGATTCGGGTGAGTTCTCTTTTGCGTCCATTTGTCGCCGTTAGCGAGAACAGGGTTGGAATTCCACGTCTATGTCGCCTAAAGACCTTTCAATGACAAAATCAGGTGGGAAATGGTTCGGGATTGCGGCGATCGGCCTGCCACTGGCGTTGGTTACCGGTAGCATTGTCGTCGCTCAGATCGAGGGGCCAAAGCGAGGTATAGCGCCCATTGCAAGCACAGGCGACTTTGAAGTCACCGGCATCGAAGTCAATGTTTCTGGTAAAAATGCGTTCGAAGCGCGCCAAAAAGGTTGGGAAGAAGCGCAGCGCTTGGCTTGGAGCAAACTCTGGGCAACGACGCACGGCGCTTCAGGAGCGTCGCTATCTGATTCGACGCTCAACGGAATTGTGTCCGCCATCATTGTGGAAGAAGAGCAAACTGGTCCGCGGCGCTATATCGCGCGTCTTGGTGTTTCGTTCGACCGCGCCCGCGCAGGGCAGATTCTTGGAGTGCGCGGGGTCGCTCGCCGATCTGCCCCGTTATTGTTATTGCCTGTGACTTATTCTGCAGGCGCTCCCACCGTGTTTGAACAGACAACCTTTTGGCAACGTAGCTGGGCGAAGTATCGGACTGCAGACAGTAGTATAGATTATGTAAGGCCCAGTGGGGCTGGCGGCGAATCACTTTTGCTCAATGCCGGGCAAATGGATCGCCGAAGCCGTAACTGGTGGCGCGCAATCCTCGACCAATTTGGCGCAGCAGACGTGATCATCCCTATTGCACGCATCGAACGGCAATGGCCGGGCGGTCCTGTAACAGGCCGATTTTCTGCACGTTATGGGCCAGACAACAAGTTTTTGGGAGCCTTCTCTCTGCGAGTTGGGAGCAGTAAAGACATTCCTGCAATGATGGACCAAGCAGTAGTTCGTATGGATCAGCTTTTCCAGTCAGCCTTGGCCGACGGGCGCTTGCGCGCTGATAGCTCGCTGGTGCTTGAGCAAGAAGTGATCGACGAAGAAGATCTGGAATCAGAAGTTGAAGGTGACCTTTTGGATGAAGGTACATCGGAGGAATCGACCGTGTCAGAAACGCCGTCGCTTGACGAAGTGGTCAATTCGATTGTGCCCGACGAGCCGTCTCAGCGTGACGTGCCATTGGCTCCATCCCCAGCTCAACCAAGACCATAGTCTAAGCCCTGCCAATGCGCCAGATTGCTTTGCCTTTGGACGAACTTCGCGCAGGGTCGCCGGCTAGCCTGATTATAACAGATGCAAATGCCGCGGCATTTGCCGGTCTTGGGAATTGCTCGATGTGGATGGGACGCTGCGCTGTACTAACAGGTCCGCCACGGTCAGGTAA
>JBATDO010000436.1:0-1667 GCA_049663505.1 Sphingorhabdus sp. | reverse complement strand
GGCTTGTCCAGGGTACTGAACGCCAGTGCTTCGATCTTGGGGGTTTGGGCTGCCCTCGCTTGGATGGGCTTTGTGATCGGCGTTGCCCGCATGGATTTGAAGAGCGCACCCGGCTTTGCTTTCGGCGGCACCGCGCGCGGTTCGCAGCCGGGCTGGACTGTCACGCGTTTGATGATTGGAACCGCAGTCGCGACGTCTGCAACTGTCTCCCGCGCCAAAACTGCAGGTCTGATCTGCCCCGGGATCTTGTCGATCACGTACAAGCGCACGGCCACGCTGGTGCCCTGTTTGTGATAGCATTTATCGAGCCGGATGGATGTGCGGACCGTGCAAGAGGCAAAGGTGTCTTCGTAGATTTTCGCAAGCTTTGCGCTCGTCGTGAACCAGTCCGGCATGATCGCGACGATCCTGCCCCCCTGCTTGAGGCGCGTTATGGCAGCGCGCAGGTGACGCACCGCTGCGAATTCGTCTGCTCCTCGCCCCATTGATCGGGAGAACGGCGGGTTCATCAGGATCAGGCTTGGCTGCACAGCCGCGTCGAGATGCGAAGCCAGCATGGCCCCATCGATCCCTGCCATGGTGGCCTCGGGAAACAGCAGAGCCAGCTTTTCACGCCTGCGCGGATCGATTTCGTTGAGATGTAATGCGCTGACATCGGGCAAAGTTGCCACCAGAGCGCCATGTCCGGCGCTCGGCTCAAGAACGATATCGGTTGCAAGCGGCTGCGCCAAAATCACGCAAAGCGCTGCAAGGTCTGCGGGCGTCGAGAATTGCTGGAACCTGATCTGGTCTTCACTTCTGACCGTATGTGTCGGCAGTGCCTCGATAAGCGCACTGATCTCCGAAATCTGGTGCAGCATCTGAGGCTTGTTCAGCAGTCCGGCCATGTGGCGCGTCAATGCCGCCTCGAGCAGGTCAAAGGCGTCCCTCTGGCTCCATGCGCCGTTTGCGGAGCCCTCCCCGCAAAGCTGGCGCATCGTCTCAAACAGGCGTTGCTTGTTCGCCAGTCCGGTGGCGATGGCGTGCTGGATTTCGGTGATTGCTGCGTCCAGCTTCTGGCTGGATTGTTCAAAAAGGTCGGTCACGGTCTGCTCCTGATGCTGAACCGCATCAGGCCTTCCCCCTCTCCCTTTAGCGAAACTGGGGAGTTTTATGGAGTAGTGTTCAGCTGTGAAGATCCGCCTAAATGTTGAGGGGAGTCACTCGACTGCCTGGTAGCGAACACCAATCCGCTTAAATGCGCTTTCGCGCCGGATCCGGATCTGCTGTGCGATTGTGTCTGCCTGTCTTCTGTCCGGAAAGCTGGTGGTCACCCCCTGCCCTTTCGTACCAATTCGTCCCCAGCGCCGCTCAACGGTTGTCCAGCCAAACAGATCGGTCTCAATCCAGAGATGATAGTCGCGCGCGACGTTGCGGGACGGGTCTATTGCTTGCCAATGCCACGACTGGTTCTTCGGCGTCTCCATATGAAACCGGTGGCAGAACGCTGAGCATTCGGTCCAACTGGAAATCTGAATCACAGGAGCATCTGTGATTCATTGAGGCGATTGACCACTGCCTCGACTTTTAGAACGTGTGCAAGGACGTTTGGTTGGTCTGAGCCGAGAATGCTCCTCGCGACGTCGCGCAATCTCCAAAAACAATCATAAAAAAACGCCGCTGCTTGC
>JBATDO010000435.1:0-2303 GCA_049663505.1 Sphingorhabdus sp. | reverse complement strand
TTCCTGTTTCAGCCATAAGATAGACTCCTTGAGGTTAGCGGGGGTTGGCTTGATCTCATATATTTGTACGATGGGTGCCTTAGTCAACTATAGCACTGCATTTTAGCAAATTAAATCGATGTTATGGAAATGCATGCACTGCGTTGCCAAACTATGACCACAACGTTAGACGCGCGGGATAGTTCCCACGCGACCCGAATGGAGCCTTCCGAAATGACTGCAATCCTTGAGATCTACGCACGCGAAATCCTTGATAGCCGGGGCAATCCAACTGTCGAGGTGGATGTGCTGCTCGAAGATGGGAGTTTTGGCCGCGCAGCGGTGCCGTCTGGCGCATCCACAGGTGCATATGAAGCGGTGGAAAAGCGTGATGGCGATATGGCGCGCTATCTGGGAAAAGGCGTCTTGGGTGCAATCGCATCGGTTAATGGCCCCATTTCAGAAGCATTGGTTGACCTGGACGCCGAAGACCAGGAAGACATTGACGCGGTAATGATCGACCTGGACGGTACTGAAAACAAGTCAAATTTCGGAGCCAATGCAATATTGGGCGTGAGTCTTGCGGTCGCCAAGGCTGGAGCCAGCGCACGTGGGTTGCCATTATATCGTTATGTTGGTGGAATTAATGCGCACGTCCTGCCTGTCCCCATGATGAACATCATCAATGGTGGCGAACATGCCGATAACCCAATCGATTTCCAGGAATTCATGATCATGCCTGTCGGTGCATCGTCATTGGCCGAAGCGGTGCGCTGGGGTGCAGAGATATTCCACACACTCAAGAAGGGACTTCATGACAAGGGTTTAGCCACTGCGGTTGGCGATGAAGGGGGATTCGCACCGAACCTGGCATCCACCCGTGATGCTCTTGACTTCATCATGGCATCTGTTGAAAGAGCCGGTTTCAAGCCCGGCGAGGACATTGTTCTGGCATTGGACTGTGCAGCGACAGAGTTTTTCAAGAACGGGAAATATGAAATCTCGGGCGAGAATCTGTCTTTGACCCCTCACGAAATGGCCGATTACCTGGCCGCTCTTTGTAACGACTACCCAATCCGTTCGATCGAAGACGGCATGAGCGAGGACGACTTTGAGGGATGGAAAGCCATTACCGACAAGATCGGTCACAAAGTGCAATTGGTAGGCGATGATCTTTTTGTGACCAATCCCGCGCGCTTGTCGATGGGGATCGACAAGGGACTTGCCAACTCGCTGCTGGTCAAGGTGAACCAGATCGGGACGTTGACCGAAACGCTCGAGGCAGTTTCAATGGCACATCGTGCATCATACACCGCTGTGATGTCACATCGTTCAGGCGAGACCGAGGACTCCACCATTGCTGATTTGGCCGTTGCGACCAATTGCGGGCAGATAAAGACAGGCAGCTTGGCGCGGTCCGACCGGTTGGCAAAATACAACCAGCTGATTCGGATTGAAGAAGAATTGGGTTCTGCTGCCGTTTTTGCAGGGCGAAGCGTCTTTCGTTAAGCGAGTTTGCGCCATTCCATGATGTGGAAATAGGGAACGCGGGAATGGCGCATCTGTTTTTCCGCATCGCCACCTGTTGGCCTGGGTTCTGCAAAATGGGTCAATATCATGCCGTGCCCGAGCAATAGCTGGACATATGTTTCAAATGGACGGTGCCAGTTTTCAACGCTGATGCCTCGTCAGGCAACGGGAATGGCGCGTTCCTCCAGATAATAGTCAATGCTGAAACGTGCCCGCGCTTGGTTATCGAAGTGCCATCCATCGGGCATCGCGGCTGTATTGAAGCTGTTGAGGTTGGCAACCAGAAGTGCCCCACCGGGCCTCAGCGCATGGACCATCTTGGCTATTGCCGATGCGATATCGCTTATGTCTATGAACGATAAATAGCTGACTACCAAATCGAATGAATGAGGCTCGATAACCATGTTTTCAGCAGTTTCCAAACGGTAGTCTCCCAAGCTGTCACGACGGCGAGCTTCGCTGATCAAGCTTTGGGTGGGGTCGACACCTGTTGTTTTTATACCCAATTTCTGCATGAAGCGGCAAAACCTGCCTTCACCGCAGCCGACATCCAATGCATTGGCCGGCGCTAAGGCCTTAACCCGCTCTATCATCGGAGTGTCCAAAACATGCGCGCGACCAAAATCACCATTTTCTCCAAGCGATTTGATCCAGGCCAGCGAGGATTTTTCCCAGAGGTTGGAGCCTGTCATGTCGATCTTCCCTAGCAGAGGAGGTTGCAGAAACGCAGTATCCGCTGTTATGGTGCGTTATGACGCGCGGCAAGAGAAACCCTCAATATGTAAAGTCAGTTA
>JBATDO010000434.1:0-1512 GCA_049663505.1 Sphingorhabdus sp. | reverse complement strand
ATCCAAACCCTGGCGGACTTCGAGCGCTATACGCCGCCCGACCCGTACGCGCCCGGACGGTACGATGCCGTCGAGAAAGTTCTGGAAACCTACGGCGATCGTTACGCGGTGATCGTCCACCTGAACGACGTCTTTTCGATCCCGCGCACCCTGATGGGCATGGAGAACCTGCTGATGGCCGTCGCCGCCGAGCCGGAGCTGGTGCAGGCGTTGGTGGACATGTCGGTGGACATCAACCTCAAGATTGCAATGGAAATCGCCCTGCGTGGCGCGAAAATCGTCTATACGGGCGACGATGTGGCATGTACCAAAGGCCCTTTGATGTCGCCCCGCCACTTCCGCGAGCTGTTGTATCCCGGCCTGTGCCGCGTGATGCGGGGCTTCAAGGAGCTTGGTCTGATGGTCATCAAGCACACCGACGGCAACCTGTGGCCGATCATCGACATGATCGTGGATTCGGGCATCGACTGCCTGGATCCGATCGACCCGACTGCCGGGATGGACCTGGGCGAGGTCAAGGCAAAGTACGGCCAGCGGATTGCGTTGAAAGGCAACGTCGATTGCGCACACCTGATGTCCTTCGGCACGCCGGAAGCGACTGCCGAAGCCACCAAGACAGCGCTGCGCAAAGGAATGCCGGGCGGCGGCTACATTCTCTCCTCCAGCAACAGCATCCATTCGGGTGTGAAGCCGGAGAACTATCTGGCCATGATCAACACGCTGCAGGAGTTTGGCAGCTATCCAATGAAAGTGTTTTGAGCAAGACCATGTGTTACTTAGCTGGGATCGATTTGGGATCTACGACGCTAAAAGCGGTGATCTATGACCTGGCCGGCAACGTCGTGGCCAGTGCGTGCCGTCCTACCGAACAAGTTCACCCCGATTCTGCACATCCGGAGTGGACCGTGTGGATGCCCGACCAGATCTGGGGCGGCAGCGCGGCGGCGATGAAGGAGGCGGTGTCCCAGCTTGACGATCCCCACAGTGTCAAAGGCGTGGCCGTGACCGGCATGGGCATGGACGGTGTCCCGGTCGACGAGCACGGACAGTGGCTCTACCCGTTTATCAGTTGGCACTGTCCCCGCACGCAGCCCCAGTTCGACTGGTGGTCAAAGCATATTACGGCGGAGAAGACGTTTTCGATTGGCGGCAACACCTTGTGGCGCTTCTCGACCGCGCTGCGTCTGCTTTGGATGGCAGAGCACCAACCGCAGATTCTCCAACGCACTTACAAATGGTTGCTGATTGAGGATTATGTCAATTATATGCTCTGCGGGAAGATGGCGACCGACTACACGATGGCCTCCTGCACGCTCCTGTTTGACCAGCGCCAGCTCGCCTGGTCGGACGAGATGTTGCACAGATCGGGCATCGACAGGCGGTTGCTGGCGGACTGCTATCCAAGCGGCACACCGCTGGGCGAAGTCACCCAGGCCGCGGCAGAGGCGACCGGGCTTCCTGCCGGCACGCTGGTGGTGCTGGGCGGCCACGATTACCTGTGCGGCGCGCTGC
>JBATDO010000433.1:0-1554 GCA_049663505.1 Sphingorhabdus sp. | reverse complement strand
GCATCAAGCCGAACCCATCAAAACATTCTGCATCGGTTTTGACGACCCCCGATTTGATGAGTCGCAATTTGCTCAGACCGCCGCTGACCGCTTCGGGACAGATCATATTATGGAGCGGGTTGATCCCGACATGTTGGAGTTCTGGCCGCAAGCTACATATTTTTGCGATCAGCCGCACGGCGACGTTTCATTTTTGCCAACATATAGAGTGTCCCAATTGGCGGTCGAACATGTGAAAGTCGTGTTGACGGGCGACGGGGGCGACGAATTGTTCGCTGGTTATGATAAACATCGAGACTTTTTTGCAGATCCATCTTTGCCCTCAGATAACGAGTCCTTTTTCCGACGGTATTTTGACAGCATCTCTCTGTTTGACCATGCCGCGAAAAATAATCTTTATAATTCAGAGACTAAGGCTCGTCTCGGTAGTCTGGATAGTTATGGGATTGCCGCAGGGTGGTTTTCGAAAGTGCCGCATCAGGACCGTGTTAATCAGGCCCTTTTTCTCGATATGCAGCTGTTGCTGAGTGGCAACAACCTAGTTAAACCAGATCGAATGGGAATGGCGGTTTCGCTTGAGGCAAGAACTCCCTTTTTGGATTACAGGATGATGGAGTTTGCATTTCGCATGCCGGGAGATCTAAAGTTGAAAGGTGGCGTCACCAAATATATTTACAAAAAAGCAGTTGCTCCATTGATTGGTGAAGATTTGGCGTATCGCAAGAAGCAAATGTTCACCGTTCCCGTTGGGGAATGGTTTAAAACGAAACTAAAAGATTACTGTCGCCTTCATTTGGACGGCGTGGCGCTTAGCAGTGGCATGTTTGAACATGCCAGCATCAATAATATTTGGACTAGTCATTTGTCTGGCGCTGCCAACAACACCAGAGAGATAAGGGCGTTAATTGCACTTGACCATTGGGTGGCCCAAAACTCCGTTAGCGCGGATTCTGTTGGTGCAATCTATGACTGATCTGGTGACTAGCACTTCGACGCCAGCAAAACTGTTCAACATCATGTATCACCAACAAATGGCGGGTAGCAGAGTTGTCGGGCTTGATTGGCTTAGAGGATTGGCGGCATTGTGGGTTGTGCTGCATCATGTAGACATCACGATACAAAAGGCCAAATATTTTGACGCTCCGTCGATGGGAGTTTTTGCTGAGGCAGGGTATCGGGGTGTTGAGTTGTTTTTTGTCCTCAGTGGTTTTGTTATGGCGGCAAGCACACCTGTAAACGCGAGATTTGATTTCGGCGGTATGGGACGATTTCTTACTCGCCGCGTTTTGAGGATTTTTCCTGCATATCTGTGCGTGTTTCTGGCATTATATCTCGTTGCGGTGTTTACGGGCCAAGGAGCTCCGGAATCTGGCATGGTCGGCACTTTCGTCGCTTCTTGGATTGTGTATCGATCCATAAAAGGGCCATTCATAAACCTCGCTCAATATATCACATCTAATAGATTCCCGAGATAGATAAATGTTGCTGATGGCGCCTGAAATATACACGCAACGTCGACCGATGTCTCCAGCTGGACAGATATCTGTATTTATT
>JBATDO010000432.1:0-9967 GCA_049663505.1 Sphingorhabdus sp. | reverse complement strand
TGCTCCTCCCCCTTTTGAAACGGGTGCCCAAGAGATCGATCGTAGTGACCCTGCATTTGCCGCATGGCTCGACCAGAATGTAAAGCCGCACAAGCAGCAAGGTTATGCAATCGTCAATATCAGTCTCAAGCCAATCGGGGGAATCCCGGGAGATGCATCCTCGGCGCAGATTGATGTGATGGCAGACCTTGCAGAAAAATACAGCTTCGACGAGGCGCGGGTCACCCACGCCCAAAACATCGTCTTGCCCCATGTCGCCCAAGGCGATCTTCATGCAGTTTGGCGCGCGCTTGATCAAGCAGAGCTTGCCAACGCGAATCTGGACCTGATCAGCGATATCATCGCCTGCCCTGGTCTGGATTATTGCAGCCTGGCAAATGCTCGATCAATCCCAATTGCCCAGAAGATAGCCACGCGATTTGCCGACGCTGAGCGCCAGCGGGATATTGGCGAACTGAAGCTCAAGATATCGGGTTGTATCAACGCTTGTGGTCACCATCATGCCGGCCATATCGGCATCCTGGGTGTCGACAAGAAGGGTGTTGAAAATTATCAGCTCACATTGGGTGGATCAGGCGCGCAAGACGTATCCATCGGCAAGATTACCGGTCCCGGATTTGATGAAGACGGCATTGTCAACGCAGTTGAAAAAGCGGTCGAAAAATATCGCGTGCTACGTGAAGGTGACGAGCGTTTTGTCGATACCTATCGCCGCGTGGGAATGGAACCGTTCAAGGAGGCTATTTATGGTTGAGTTCCGCTATCGCGGTGACGAGGAGCACGAGCAGCCGTCTGTGACGCTTGATGCCTTTCTCGAGCAATCAAATGCTACGTCGGTCAGGCTCGAACCAGACGACGACGCACGCGCATTGATACCATTTCTTGACCGACTGACACTGATCGAAATAGCATTTCCCAAATTTCGTGATGGTCGAGGCTACAGCGCAGCGCGAATATTGCGCGAGTATGGATACGAAGGTGAATTGCGTGCGCAAGGAGACATACTCGTAGACCAGATGGCGCCTTTACGCCGCTGTGGATTTGACAGCTTTGCCCCCGAAGGATCGCTCAATCCGCAAGCCGTGGAGCGGGCGTTGTCAAGATACAGTGAATTCTACCAGGGCGCAGCTGATAATGCCGTGCCTGTCTGGAAACTGCGTCATGGCTGAACAGATGCGCATCGTCGACCGCATCGACACGCGTCCTCGCTACTCTGAAGCCGACGCTGTTCGCCTGAACAACATGTTTCGTGGGCGTGATACGGTTGAAATGCTGACTGTTCTGCTCAAGGATAACATGCTCGGGGATGCTGCAATTGTTTCAAGTTTTGGTGCAGAATCCGCGGTATTGCTCCACTTGATCGCGAGCATTGACCCGACAGTGCCTGTCCTGTTCCTCGAAACAGGAAAGCATTTCCCAGAAACGATCACGTACCGGGAAGAACTGAGAGAGCTCCTCAAACTCAAGGATCTTCGAAATCTACATCCGGATTTAGCAATTCTGGCACAGAAGGACGCAACAGGTCTGCGTTGGTCATATGATCCAGATGGCTGCTGCGAAATTCGCAAGGTGCTTCCGCTAAAGGTCGCACTAGCGCCCTTCGATGCACAGTTCACCGGTCGCAAAGCCTTCCAGTCATCTACCCGAACGGCCCTTCCGCGCTTCGAAATCGAAGATGGCAGACTTAAGGTCAATCCATTGGCGGACTGGGACAAAGCGCAGCTCGACGCTTATATGATAGAATACCGATTGCCTGCCCATCCGCTAGTTGAACAGGGTTATCCCTCGATCGGTTGCTCACCCTGCACGAGCAGGGTGGCCGATGGTGAAGACGCGAGGTCGGGGCGCTGGAAGGGCTGGGACAAGGTCGAATGTGGCATTCACAGTGAAGTGGGCGCGATTGAACATGACGGCTCAAACGATCCCATCTTCTAACAATTCAGTCCTTCGAAAAGAAGTATTCCTGGATTTCAGCTGCAATTCGTGCCGGGCGAAGTGTCTTGGCGTCAATGCAGCACCAGCTTGACTTGACTTCAGCGAGTACTTCCTCGCCGCGCTTGATCACGGTATCGTAGAATGAACGAGCGCCTTGCACTTTTTCCAACACCACCGACGCTATCACTTCATCATCCAGAAATGCAGGTTTACGATAGGTAATTTCGTGCTTGAGGGCGACCCACAGATATTTTGTGGCGGTTTCCGGCGGAGCGAGCTTGTTCCAGTGCGCCAGAACGGCATCCTGAACCCAGTTCAGATAGCGCGCGTTGTTTACGTGCCCCATGAAATCGATATCGGCCGGCATGACGCCGATGTGGTGGAAATGAGGTAAAGCTGATGACATGATAACCTCGATATAAGGACGATTGTCCAAGTATACAGCCCTAATGCGGTCAAAAAGTGAATAATTGCCGCCGAATAAAATCGGCATCACGTGATTACGTGCTTGCGCTGGTGGAAATGCCCCACCATTTCATGCCAATGAGCAAATCTGGCCTTAAATCCTGGCAGACAAGTAATGCATGGCGTTGGTGCATGCTGTGTATCGGATGGCTCCTCATCGTCGGCGCGCCATTGCTTGGTCCCATACCCGGGCCAGGCCCACTTCTCATCTTGCCCATTGGCCTGGCCCTCGTTCTGAAGAATTCGCACTGGGCCAAAAAACGATATTCACGGATCGCCCGGCGCCATCCTGAATATGGGCGTTGGGCCGATTGGGCGCTGCGGCGGAGCAAAGTAACGGAGCGTCCTGCTTTTCCAAATATCAAGCGTGACGTGCTGCATCTCTTTCGGCGCGACGATTTGGATCAAGATGAGAATTGAATGCCAGCACATGCCCTGCCCTTGGCGCCATGCAAAAATCGATTCAGGCGCCGCGACCGCGTTCTTTGCGAATGGCCGCCTGTCGCAAAGGCAAATTGCGCAAACAGCGTTGACTTTTAACACTCTGGAACGTATCGGCCACGACAACAAAAGCGGTCGCTGGACAGATTCGGCGGCCCTTTTCATTCCAAGATGCATAAAATTTAAGGATTACAGTCATGAAGCGCACTTTTCAGCCGAGCAATCTCGTGCGTGCTCGCCGTCACGGATTCCGTCTTCGGATGTCTACTGCGGCTGGTCGCAACATCCTGAACGGTCGCCGTGCGCGTGGCCGCAAGAAGCTGTCGGCCTGAGCCGAGGCCTTTCCGACCGCGGTATGCGCGGTTATAGCATCATAAAGAAGCGTGCCGATTTTCTGGCCGCCAACCGGGGGAAGCGATATGCTACTCCCGGTTTTGTTTTGTTGCAGCGCGATCGAAATGATGGCGATCCGGAGATTCGGTTGGGCATTACTATTACCAAGAAAGTGGGCAACGCTGTGATCCGCAACCGGATGCGACGTCGATTTAGGGAGTTGGCGCGCGCGCTCGTGCCTGAAAAAGGTAAAGCCGGAGCCGACTATGTATTGATCGGACGAGATAGCGGAATAGAAAAGAATTTCCTGGACCTCACCAGAGACATGGCACGCGCATTGGACAAAATTGGCAAATGATCGCAAAGCTGATGATCCTTATAGCGCGGGCTTGGCAATGGGGCCCTTCGCGTATCATGCCTCCTACTTGCCGTTTTGCGCCTAGCTGCTCGTCATACGCAATTACCGCGATTGAGAAATACGGCGCATTTAAGGGTGGCTGGCTTGCCCTCAAAAGGCTATTGCGCTGCCATCCTTGGGGAGGGCACGGATACGATCCGGTGCCTTAACACCTCAATCTATTGAATAACGGGGAATAATAAACGTGCAAGACCGGCGTAATCTGATTGTCGCAATATTGCTGACTGGCCTTATCCTGTTTGGATGGCCGTACATTGCAAGCTATCTTCTCCCCACACCTGCTGCGGTGACGAGCCCTGCAAAAACTGAAAATGTGATTGCCGGCACCCCTACACCGGATTCCGCAATTTCCACCGCACCAGCCAAAGCAAAGAACGTGCCGCTTGGTGCAGCGCTTCAGGCATCCGGTCGTGTTCTGATCGAAACACCCAAGCTCAAGGGCTCGGTCAATCTTGAAGGAGCAAGAATAGATGACCTGCTGCTGCTTACCCATCGCACGGAACTTTCAAAAAAATCCCCACCGGTACGTCTTTTTTCCCCTTCTGGAACAAAATCGGCCTATTTTGCGCGCTTTGGCTGGACAGGCACAGGTGTCACCCCACCTGATGATAAAACCATTTGGTCACCAAGCGCTGGGAAGCTGACACCAACAACTCCAGTTACGCTCAGCTGGACCAGTCCGGAAGGACAGAAATTCGATATCGTGCTGAGCATAGATGAAGATTATCTCATTACAGTGGAGCAACGTTTTACCAATCTTGGTACAGTGCCCGCACAGATTGCGACATTTGGATTAGTCAGCCGTAACGGCAAATCTCCAGATCCAGATACCTGGAACATACATGTGGGTCCAATGGGGGTGTTCAACGGCGAGATCATCAACCTCAACTACAGCGACTTGGAGGAAGCTTCCAGGGGCGAGGTTTCATACAGCACGACGGGCGGATGGCTCGGTGTGACAGAGAAATATTGGCTCGCAGCACTCATACCTGATCAGAAGACAGCTGTGAACGCGAAGTTCCGCGTCGCGGACGGAGTCTACCAGTCACAAATGGTTGCTGCCAACCAGACGGTAGTTGCGCCGGGCAAGGCTGTAAGTCAGAAATCCCAGTTGTTTGCTGGAGCCAAGGAGGTCGAAACACTCGACAAATATGCCAATAAGGGCAACATCAAATATCTCGATTACGCGATTGATTGGGGTTGGTTCTGGTTCATCGCTATTCCATTTTTCTGGATCCTCCATTGGCTCTTTGGCATGTTTGGCAACTTTGGTGTCGCGATCATTGGTTTGACCATCATCGTTCGCTTGTTCATGTTCCCCGTCGCCCAGCGGCAGTTTGCATCGATGGCGCAGATGCGTGTGGTGCAGCCCAAGATGAAGGCCGTTCAGGAACGCTGGAAGGACGACAAGCCGCGCATGCAGCAGGAAATGATGAAATTGTACAAGGATGAAAAGGTCAACCCGCTCGCAGGCTGCCTACCCATTGTCCTTCAAATTCCGATCTTTTTTGCGCTTTACAAGATCCTGATGCTGAGCATCGAAATGCGCCACCAGCCATTTGCGTTGTGGCTGAAGGATCTCTCGGCACCCGACCCGTTGACACCTGTGAACCTGTTTGGCTTGCTGCCATTCGACCCCCCGACATTTTTAGCGATTGGCGTATTACCGATCTTGCTGGGCGTGACGATGTGGCTGATGCAGAAGCTCAATCCACAACCAATGGATGAAGTTCAAAAGCAGGTCTTTGCTGTCATGCCGTGGTTCCTGATGTTCATCATGGCACCGTTTGCCGCGGGCCTTCAGCTTTACTGGGTCATGTCCAACATCATCTCGATTGCACAGCAGAAATGGCTTTATTCGCGCCATCCTATCCTGAAACAACAGGCGGCCAAGGATGCTGAGGACAAGGCGGCCGAGAAAGCAAAGGCGGAGAAGTGAGCGCCGATATCCTTGCTGGAACGATTGACCCTAACCGGATCTTTTCGGGCCCGGTCTCTTTCCTAAAATCGGCGCCAAAGCTTGAGTTTCTGCCCGAGCCTACGGTGCCCGAGATTGCATTTGCCGGCAGATCTAATGTCGGCAAGTCAAGCCTGATAAATGCGCTGGTTAATCGCAACAACCTCGCGCGTGCATCCAACACGCCCGGGCGGACGCAGGAACTGAACTTCTTTGACGTGGGAGCACCAGCGCTATTCCGGATTGTCGATATGCCCGGCTATGGATACGCCAAGGCCCCCATCAAGACGGTTCAGCAGTGGCGATACCTGATCAACGACTATCTGCGTGGACGTGTCGTTTTGAAACGTGTGTTTGTCCTCATAGACAGCCGACATGGAATCAAGGAGGTCGATCATGATATTATGGAAATGCTCGACAATGCCGCGATCAGCTACAGGATAGTCCTGACAAAGACAGACAAGATCAAGGCAACAGAACGTGAAGCAGTCGAAGCCGACACCATGGTGAAGTTGCGCAAACACGTTGCCGCCTACCCTGAACTCTCGGTAACTTCAGCAGAAAAAAGAGGCGGAATCGAAGATTTGCGTCACGCCGTGTTAGAAGCAGTGGCCTCATGAGCATGAAGCTGATCATCGGGAACAAGGCATATTCAAGCTGGAGCTTGCGGGGCTGGCTGGCGACCAAGCAATCCGGCTTGCATTTCGATGAAATGACAGTCCCATTGTACGAGGAGGGCTGGGATGAACGCAAACGCGAGGAAGACCTTGCTCCTTCATCCGGCAAGGTTCCGATATTGTGGGACGGTGAAGCCGTCGTTTGGGATAGCCTCGCGATTATTGACTGGCTGGCCGATAAGGTCGGGCGTGACCGATACTGGCCCAAGGACGACGTTGCGCGCGGGATGGCGCGATCAATGGCAGCTGAAATGCATTGTGGATATTTGGCACTGCGCCGCGAATGCCCCATGAATACCCGCAAGATTTTCAGAGATGTTTCTATTTCCGAGGAAACGCGCACAGACGCAGTGCGTATCCTGCAGACATGGGCCGAAGCCCGGTCCCGGTTTGGCCGCGAAGGTCCTTATCTGTTCGGTACCTTTACTGCAGCCGATATTATGTTCGCGCCGGTAGTGACGCGTTTTGTAACATATGGATTCACGCTTCCTGGATTTGCCGAGACCTATGTCGAGGCGATCATGGCGCATCCCTGGATGATCGAATGGTATGATTCAGCTGCAGAAGAGCCTTGGACCATCAAACGTATCGAGGATGTTGCAACTAAGTGAAAGCCGTTGTCGGATATGGCGTTCCATCCTTGTAGAAATAGCCCCCCTCGCTGAAGGTCATGTCGATATCCGAGTAGGTGCCGCCCTTGGATCCATCTCCGGCGCCGATCGCGATGAACACGCACGTTGTTTCTGACCTGTTTTGAAGATGATGACCATTGGGTACGCCCGCCGGGAACGCTGCTACGTCACCTGCGCGCAGAATTGTCTCGCTGCCATCTTCGATAAGCACTGCTTCGCCTGACAGCATCACAACAATCTCGTCTTCGCCTTCATGCCAATGCCGCTGAGATGACCACGCCCCGGGCTCTAGCACCACATGACTTGCACCCATTTGCGTGAGCTTTCCAGCAGGCGCCAAACGTCGCCAGAAGCGCCCCTTCACCTCTTGATCAAAGGGTGACGGATAACCTGTCGCGTTGCTGGACTGAATAGCATCAATGTCGATTTTTGGCACGATTTACTCCTAGCCGCATTGTGCGCGGTGCAGTAGTTTCTGATCCGCCAGCACCAGCGCCATCATTGCCTCGACCACCGGAGCACCCCTTATCCCGACGCATGGGTCATGGCGCCCCTTGGTCACGATCTCTGTCGCCTCGCCGTCACGCGTTATGGTTTCGACGGCCTTCAAAATCGATGACGTCGGCTTGAAAGCAACCCGCACGACAAGAGGCTGCCCGGTTGAAATGCCACCTGCTACGCCACCATTGTTATTTGCCAAGAATTCGGGAAGGTTCGTTCCCGCAAGCGATGGACGCATGCGATCGGCATTTTCTTCTCCGCGCAGGCGAGCTGCCTGGAAGCCGGCGCCGATTTCAACGGCCTTTACGGCATTGATACTCATCATCGCAGATGCAATTTCTGCATCAAGCTTGGCATAAAGTGGCGCACCCCAACCCGCCGGCACTCCGGTTGCCACGCACTCTATGATTGCGCCCAATGAAGAGCCTTCCTTGCGAGCTCCATCGACCAGCTTTTCCCAACGCGCAGCTGCAACTTCATCGGGGCAAAAAAACGGGTTCTTGTCGATCTGCGTCGCCTCGAAATTCTGACGATCAATCGTATCGCCGCCAATTTCCACGAGATACGCCATGATCTGTACATCGGGAATGACGCCACGTGCGACAGCTCCGGCCGCGACGCGCGCTGCGGTCTCGCGCGCACTCGACCTGCCTCCTCCCCGATAATCTCGAAATCCGTATTTTGCGTCGTAGCTGTAGTCGGCATGGCCCGGACGATAGGCTTGTGAGACTTCAGAATAGTCCTTCGAGCGCTGGTCAACATTTTCGATCATGAGCGAAATCGGCGTGCCCGTGGTCCGGCCTTCAAACACGCCTGATAATATCCGTACTGCATCCGGCTCCTGCCTCTGCGTGGTAAAGCGCGAGGTGCCAGGGCGGCGTTTGTCCAGAAAGGGCTGGATATCAGCTTCGCTCATAGCAATCCCAGGAGGGCAACCATCCAGCACCGCGCCAAGCGCAGGGCCGTGGCTTTCACCCCAAGTCGTGAAACGGAATACGCGACCAAATGTATTAAAGCTCATAGTTCCCTCTGTTAGAAAAGGGCGCTGCGGTCAATCTGCAACATTTGAATGTTGTTTTGAACCAACCTTGCGATAGCGTGCCTGTTCCTTGCCAATCCAAGTCCTAATTGCCCGGAAGACAATGAGAACAATTGCGATTCCCAGAATACGTGCGGCATGGGGGTGTCCGTATCCGCTTCCGATACGGCCTGCCCAAACGAAAGTCGCGATCACGAGGCCATATCCTGCCATTGAAACGAACGCGTCAAGTATTGGTGGCAATCCCTCCCAATAATGTCGGGCGTGCCAATATCCGTGCAAACCAACCAGAACAGCGCTGCCGACGAGCAACATGACTAGCTCGTTGCTATGTCCGGCCAACATCATGACAATGTGAGGTCAGGAGCATCCTCCTGTTTCATGCCAACTGTATGGTAGCCTGCATCGACGTGATGGGTTTCTCCTGTCACGCCTGCGGCTAGATCGGACAGAAAATACAACGCAGAAGCACCAACATCGTCGATAGTTACGTTGCGCCGAAGTGGCGAGTTACATTCATTCCACTTCAATATATAACGGAAATCACCAATTCCAGATGCCGCTAGGGTCTTAATCGGACCAGCCGAAATCGCGTTTACACGGATGCCGTCCGGTCCGACATCATTCGCAAGATACTTAACCGACGCCTCAAGTGCAGCCTTTGCCACGCCCATGACATTGTAATGCGGCACGACCTTTTCGGCTCCATAATAGCTTAAGGTGAGCATCGAACCACCTCCTTTGCCCGTGTCGGGATCAAGCGGCGTCATCATAGCCGCTGCCCGCTTGGCCACGGCGGTAAAGCTATAAACACTGACATTCATGGTCATCAGGAAGTCGTCGAGGCTGACGTCGAAATACTTGCCGCGAAGCGCTTCCTTGTTTGTGAACCCGATCGCATGCACGATGAAGTCAATTGTCGGCCATTTGCTGGCCAATGTCGCGAATGCACGATCCAGATTTCCCATGTCTGCAACGTCACAATCAATAAGGAAATCACAATCGAGCTGCTCGGCAAGCGGACGCACACGCTTTTCCATGACTTCGCCCTGGTAGCTGAAGGCCAATTCGGCGCCTTCTGCTTTAAGACGCTGCGCGATACCCCAGGCGAGAGACTTGTCGTTTGCCAACCCCATGATAAGGCCACGCTTGCCAGCCATTAATCCGCTCATATAGACCTCATTCTTCGGTTAAATCTTGCTGCCGCTGCTTTAAGCCATTTTCATGTCGGTTGGCCAGCGCCGCGTTCAATTGCGCGCCGCTGACAAGGCCGAGCCCGATCAGGTAGAAAAATATGAGCGCAACCATGACACCGGCGAGGCTTCCATAGGTTAGGTCGTAGTTGCTGACCCTCGACAGGAACCAGGGAAGCAATGCAGTGCAGCCCAACCACCACAGGCTGACCAACCCCGCGCCAGGCCACTTGGGGTAGACGGCATCCCGATATTTACGTGGGGTAAGGCTTCGAAAGATCAGGTAAATGGCAGCAAAGAGAATGAGAAACGGAACAATCCGACCCCAGGTAAAGTAGGTCGCAACATTTTCAGCGGCGGGAATGAAGCGGTAGAC
>JBATDO010000431.1:0-3112 GCA_049663505.1 Sphingorhabdus sp. | reverse complement strand
GGCTTGTGTTGAGGCGTGGCAAGGCAAATGCAATCCTGCCGCAGATCGCACAAGAGACCGGAGCATCCGCCGTGCATTGCGTACGCCATTTCGAGCCGTGGTGGCGCAACTGTGAAAGGGTGCTGCGCGATGGCCTGCCTCGACACTGCACTTTGCACCGCCATCATGGAAACTACCTGCTCCCGCCTGGCAGTGTAACGACGGGCAGTGGTGGCTTGTTCAAGATATACACCCCGTTCTGGCGGGCCTTGGCCCAACGCATGCCGCCGCCGTTGCCATCTGCTCCGCCGCACGCGGTAATCGCGCCCCAAGACTGGCCCAACAGCGAGAATCTTGACAATTGGGATCTTGTGCCGAGCAAACCAGATTGGGCGCGAGGAATGACCAAAATGTGGACGCCTGGCGAAGCAGGCGCATATGATCGATTGCACGCATTTGAAAAAAATGCCCAGAGTTATGATGAGAAGCGGAACTTCCCTTCGATTGAAGGTACTTCGTTTCTGTCGCCACATCTCCACTTTGGGGAAGTTTCTGCCGCGACAGCATGGCATGCTCACATGGGAGCCGGAGGTTCGGTCGAAATTTTTCTCAAAGAACTGGCTTGGCGTGATTATGCGCAAAATGTGATCGTCCAATTCCCTGATTATGGTGCAAAAAATGCGCGAGAAGCATTCGATAAGCTCCCTTGGCGCGACATTGGGGATCCTGCAGTCAAGGCCGACTATCTTGCCTGGACACAGGGCAGGACTGGCTATCCGATTGTTGACGCTGGAATGCGCGAATTGTGGACTACCGGCTGGATGCATAACCGGGTGCGAATGATCGCAGCCTCATTCCTGGTAAAGCACCTGCTCATAGACTGGCGCCACGGGGAACAATGGTTCTGGGATACACTGGTCGATGCAGATTATGCTTCGAACGCAGTTAACTGGCAATGGACTGCAGGAACTGGGGTCGACAGCAACATGTTCGTGCGTATCATGGCGCCATTGTCACAATCGGAAAAGTTCGATGCTGCAAACTATATCAGGAAGTGGGTGCCTGAACTCGAAGGCCTGGAAAAGCCATATATTCATGACCCTCAGGAGCATGGTATTCATGTCAGAGGCTACCCGCCCAAAATTGTCGGCCACAAACAGGGACGCGAGCGGGCGTTGGCGGCCCACGCAATGATTAAGGTCTAGCCGTCTATAACCAGTCGAGATCCAGTCTCGAATTCACCTGAGAGATGTCTGCAAATGGCCTGGGCAACAACTACGGGTTCTTTGACCGTTGCCGGATCTTCGCCGGGATATGCGTTTGCACGCATCTGAGTGCGCGTGCGACCTGGATCAACGATGAGCGTTCGAACGGTCGACAGATTCTTGACCTCCTCGCCGTAGCTGGCAACCAGTGCTTCTAGTGCTGCCTTGGACGCTCCATAGGCGCCCCAGAAAGGACGGGGATTAGTTCCGACGGAGGAGGTGAGGGCAATCAGCCGTCCGGCATCGCTCTTGCGCAAGAGCTGGTCGAATGATGCAATCAACACCTGTTGTGCAATGACGTTAAGCGTGAGCAATCGGCTAAATTCCGAGCCGTCTATCGCCGGAACCGGCGCCAAGGTGCCCAGCATCGCGGCATTGAGGACCAGTATGTCCAGTTTGCCCCAGCGCTCGTTAACTGCCCCTGATAAACGTGCAATGCTGTCACCGTCAGTGAGATCGAGCGGTGCAATAGTGGCCGATCCTCCTGCGTTGAAAATCGAATCTTCAACGGCCTCCAGGTCTTTTACGGTTCGCGCCGTAAGCACTACATGTGCACCATGTGCTGCCAGGAGTTGAGCTATTGCAGCACCAATTCCTCGGCTCGCTCCGGTTACAAGCGCAATCTTGTCTTGGAATAGCTTGTCCATCTCTCAGGCAAGCTTCCTGTCGCCTAACATGATCAACTGGTCACCTGCCTCGAGTTCTTCGTGGTCTGTGAGGCTGGTTGGATAGTCCCCGGTGAAGCAGGCGTCACAATATTGCGGCTTGGAGTTGTTGCGAGCATCCTCGCCCAAAGCACGGTAGAGTCCGTTAATCGAAAGAAAAGCCAGGCTATCTGCCTGAATAAACTTACGCATCTCTTCGACATCCATCCGGCTTGCCAGCAGCTTGGACCGTTCAGGCGTATCTACTCCATAAAAACAGCTATTCATCGTTGGAGGGCTGGCGATACGCATGTGCACTTCTGCAGCTCCAGCTTCTCGCATCATCTGCACGATTTTCAGACTTGTTGTGCCCCGCACGATCGAGTCGTCGATGAGTACAATTTTTTTGCCCGCCACCAGATTCTTGTTCGCATTATGCTTGAGCTTTACACCGAGGTGTCTCACACCATCCCCCGGTTGAATGAAAGTTCGGCCAACATAATGTGATCTGATGATCCCAAGTTCAAATGGGATCCCTGCAGCTTCTGCGTAACCGATAGCAGCAGGCGTGCCGCTGTCCGGCACGGGAATGACATAATCCACGTCCACGCCGTTCTCGAGCGCGAGCTCAGCACCTATAGCCTTGCGCACGGAATAGACGCTAATGCCCTCAACGATTGAGTCAGGCCGTGAAAAATAAACATGCTCGAAGATGCATGGACGGGCGGACACCTGGATGAATGGCTTGTGTGAAGTCAAAATGCCATCACGCACCACTATCAACTCGCCTGGTTCAACCGAACGGATGTATTCTGCACCGACGATGTCCAGGGCCACGGTTTCAGATGCAAAGATAATCGAGTTGCCCAGCTTGCCCATGACCAAAGGACGGATCCCCAATGGGTCACGGCAGGCAATCATGCCTTCTGCAGTCAAGCATATGAGCGAGTATGCACCCTCAACCCGTTTCAAGGCGTCGATCAAACGGTCCAGCAATGTCCTGTAGCCCGATGTCGCCACGAGATGGATGATCACCTCGGTGTCCGATGTCGACTGAAAGATCGAGCCGCGCCGTACCAGGTCTCGGCGTACTGTCATGGCGTTTGAAATATTGCCATTGTGGGATACCGCAAAGCCACCTGATACCAGTTCGGCATAAAGCGGTTGCACGTTTCGGAGTGATGTTTCTCCTGTGGTCGAATAGCGCACATGCCCAACCGCGCT
>JBATDO010000430.1:0-13560 GCA_049663505.1 Sphingorhabdus sp. | reverse complement strand
GTTCCCGACAGCTTGCTGGGCTTGACCAGCGAGAATGCCCGCATCGTCTCGGGGCTCAACGAACATGGCGTGACGCGGCTTGCTGTCGGTTATGTCCGGGACGGTAAAGTTGCTTTTCGACCCTTTATTGAAAGCGAGATCGCACCTCTGCCCGAATTTTCTCGTAAGCCGGAATTCGTGTTTTGATCCGGCGCTCGTATATCGTTGCAGCACTCCTGTGCTCGACCGGGATAACCATATCTGCCGCCGCTGAAACATTACGTGACGCACTGGTTTCAGCCTATGAAACCAACCCAAGTCTTACCGCTGCACGGGCCGGTCAGCGAGCAATTGACGAGGGCGTCCCGCTCGCGAAGGCCAATGGGCGCCCTGACGCGACAGTGCAGCCAAATTATGTCGAGAATGTCATGCAGGACGGCGGCGCATCGGTGTCGCAAGCCCGCGGCATCTCGGTTAACGGTACGATTTCTGCGCCGCTTTACGCAGGTGGAGGTATCCGAAATGCCGTGCGTGCAGCCGAGAATAGGGTTGAAGCCGGTTTTGCGAATTTGCGCGGAGCAGAAAGCGCGATCTTTTCAGCTGTCGTCGGCGCCTATATGGACGTCATTCGGGACGAATCGATGGTCGAGCTGAACCGCGCGCAGGTCGGTGTTCTGCAGGTCAACCTGGAGGCAACGCGAGACCGGTTTGAAATCGGCGACCTCACGCGAACCGATGTTGCCCAGTCGGAAGCACGACTCGCGCTTGCAACAAGCAGCATGGAGTCGGCGCGAGCAAATCTGATCCGCTCAAAGGAAATCTACATCCAGCTGGTGGGCCGCGAGCCCGGCGCCCTCGAGGCTCCCCCGCCGCTCCCCAACATACCCGAAACCCCGGACAGTGCGGTCAACATTGCCCTGGAAAACAATCCCGACCTGATTTCCGCGCGGGAAAACCGCGAGGCTGCGGGCTATGATCGTCGCGCGGCCAGCGCAACGCGGCTTCCCACGGTCAGCGTGTTCACGTCTAGTGCCTATAGCAACGCCCTCAATTCGATTTCGTCGAATATCCCGGGATTCCAGGCAGACAATAGCTCGCTTTCGGCACAAGCCGGGGTCCGTGCAACACTGCCCTTGTATCAAGGAGGTCAGCCTGCAGCACAAATCCGGCAGGCCCAGGCTCGACTGGGCCAAGCCCAGGAGCTGGAAATCGCTGCAGAGCGCGAGGTCATCGCACAGACCCGTGCATCTTATGCCAGCTGGAAAGCTTCACAAGACGTCATCACGGCTTCGCAGCGCGCGGTGTCGGCAAATGAGCTGTCTCTTGAAGGTACGCGTGCTGAGAACAGCGTGGGAAATCGAACGATACTCGACATACTCAACGCCGAGCAGGAGTTATTGAATAGCAAGGTCCAGTTAGTCACTGCGCGGCGCAACGCCTACGTGGCAGGGTTCTCATTGCTTGCCGCAATGGGGCGCGCAGAAGCGCGCGATCTGGGCCTAGAGGGCGGGGCTCTTTATGATCCGGTAGCTGAATATGAAAAGGTCGAAAGTGCTTGGAACGACTGGTCATCGCAGCCCGATCCTACCACCAAGTCAACGCGGACCGTTGACACGCCGGCTCAAAAGGCAGACATAGAGCCACTGACCGAGTATCGGCGTAAGTGACAGGCACTTTGTAGCGGGGGCTATTGCGACATGGCAGAGGGGCGAAACGAACCATCGATGGACGAGATCCTATCGTCGATTAAGCGAATCATCGCCGATGACGACCGCATGAAGCCTGCTGCAAAGCGGACAGCGAAGGCCGCGATTGCTGACCTGGAAGAGGAAGTCCTCGAACTGACGCAGGCGGCGGTGGAAAATGATCCCGAGGACAATTTGCTGGATGACAGCAAGGCGCAGAGCCTGAGGCACAGTTTTTCAACTTTGCAGACATTGTCAGAGCCAGGCGCACCTCCGCAAATTGTACGTTCGGGTGAAACTTCACTCGAAGGCCTAGTTCGTGACATGCTGCGCCCAATGCTCAAGGACTGGCTCGACACCAACCTGCCTCCAATCGTCGAGGCGATGGTGGACCGCGAGATTACCCGAATCACCAAAAAGAGCTGATGCGCGAGGCGCTGATCGCTGCCGGGTTGCTGGCACTGGTCCCAACGCCAATTTTTGCGGGAAATTTGTATATCGAGGCGGGGCAGTTGGTTGATGTTTCGACTGGTCGCTCTCTGGGCAATCAATGCATCAGCATTTCCGATGACAAGATAATCGCCGTTGAGGACTGCAAGGCTACGCCGCCTGGCGCTGAGCGTATTGACTGGTCAACCTATACAGTTTTGCCGGGCTTGATGGATCTTCATACCCATCTTGCCGATGCCGGGCAAAGTGCAGACCTGGCACTTCCCCTCAAGACTACCCCAGCCGCGACTGCCCTTATTGGTGCTCACAATGCCCGGCTGACGCTCGAGGCCGGCTTCACGACAGTGCGCGATGTTGGCACATATCGTGGCCTCACTGATGTTGCCCTGAAAAATGCTATCAACGCCGGACATGTTGCTGGTCCGAGGATGTTTGTCGCAGGCGCCTATATCACCGCTCCCATGGGCGGCGGCGAACTGAACGGCGTTATACCAAATGAGCAGCTTCCCATTGATATGCGCCTGGGCGTGAGCAGCACGCCAGAAGAAGCAAGTGCCAGGACCAGTTATCTCATCGACAACGGGGCCGACTTCATCAAGTTGATCGCTACAGGCGCAGTCCTTGCAATGGGAACCGAACCGGGCGAGCCCGAACTGAGCGAAGAGGTCATGCGCTCAGTCGTGGACACCGCGCGCGCAAGGGGTAAATTCGTGACCGCACATGCGCATGGTGCCACAGGGATCAAGAACGCGATACGCGCTGGCGTGCGTTCTGTAGAGCATGCCAGCCTCATCGACGACGAAGCTTTGGCGATGGCGAAGGCCGCAGGTACATGGCTTGCCATGGATATCTATAATGGTGACTATATCGATGACATCGGTACCAAGGAAAACTGGCCCGCAGAATATCTCCGCAAGAATCGAGAAACCACCGACGTCCAGCGCGTGGGTTTCACAAAGGCTGTGAAATTGGGCGTGCGCCTCGCTTATGCAACCGATAGCGGCGTCTATCCACACGGGCAGAATGCAAAGCAATTTTCTTATATGGTGCGCTACGGGATGACGCCGATGCAAGCTATTCAGGCTGCCACGATCCGCGCAGCAGAGCTGCTTGGCAAGGAAGGGGAACTGGGCAGTATTGCGTCCGGAAAATTTGCCGACCTTGTGGCTGTGAGCGGGGACCCCCTGGTGGAAATTCGCATTCTAGAAAACATCGCTCATGTCATGAAAAACGGCACGATCGTAAAATAGTCCCGCCCAGAAACGCGAAAGGGCGGGGATGCCCCGCCCGTCCGTTGCTTGAATGCGATTCAAGCCATTTTATTTCGGTCAGATGATCGTGACCGAGAAAAGCAGACTGCTGAGCACGAGTGCTCCAACAAAGCTGAATAGTTTTTCCATTTTGACTGTTCCTTTTATTGCTGCCTTTTCTTTGTAAAAAGTGCAGCGGACTTAGCCTTTGGACATCCAAATTTTCTTGTTATGCGACGCGCATTACCGGCCAATCGTTAAAACTCAATTTATATAGTAGACAATATAGTTGCATTATTTGCAATTCATTGTGCTTCTGCTTCAAGTAATTTTCTTGCGCGGGCGCGTAACGCCGATTAGCGTCCTGCATATGCAAAAATCCATCCTTTTTGTCGCCACTGCGGCCATCGCCTTTCCCTCTTCCCTATCAGCCCGTCCGATGACGGAAACCGATCTTGCAACCATGAAGCGCCTTTCAGCGCCCGCAGCATCGCGCGATGGTAGCCTGGTTGTCTATCAACTGCGTGAAACCGACCTCGAGGCAAACAAGGGCCGGAATGACCTCTATCTTGTGCGCACTGGCCAACCCGCTAGCCCGGCAATCAAGATTGCATCAAAGCCTGACAAGAATGAACATAGCCCGGCATTTTCCCCTGACGGGCAGGCCGTCTTTTACCTGAGCAATGAAAGCGGATCCGACCAGATTTGGCGTTATGACATCAGGACTGGTGAAACGATGCAGGTCAGCACGCTCAGGACTGATGTTGCAGGATTCAAGCTATCGCCGGATGGCAGGAAATTTGCGGTTTGGGGCGATATCGCGCGGCAGTGCCCAAGCTTTGGCTGTGACAAGGACGGCGATAGCTCGAAACCAGGACCGGGCACTGGTCGGGTCTTTGACCAACTGATGGTGCGACACTGGGATGCATGGGAAACCCCTGGAAACTACAGCCGCATTTTCACCTTTGCTGTTGGTCCCGATGGCAAGCTGGAAGCGGACGGTCGAGCAATGGACGGCGACCTTGTGGGCGATTCTCCTTCAAAACCTTTTGGTGGCGGTGAGGAATTGGCCTGGTCTGCCGACAGCAATAGCCTGTTCTTCACGCTTCGAAAGGCCGATCAGAATGAGGCAAAATCGACCAATCTCGATGTGTATCGTGCCTCGCTGACATCTCCTGAAATCCTGAACCTGACCGCGGAAAATCTGGGAACCGATACCAGTCCTGCACCTTCTCCTGATGGCAAGTTTCTCGCCTGGGCGTCGATGAGCCGTGCCGGATATGAAGCCGACCGGTTGATACTCAAGCTCATGGACCTGAAGAGTGGTAAGGTTACTGCACTCACTGACGCATGGGACCGTTCGGTTGCATCTATTGCATGGGCTGCTGATAGCAAGAGCATGCTGATCACTGCCCAGGATACGCTGGAACACCCTCTGTTTCGGGTTGACCTCAAAGGCAAGGTCAGTCGCCTGACCGATCGCGGCAGCATCGGCGAGGTCGTACCGCTGGCCAACGGCGGGATCGTTTACGCGATCAACAGCATAGCCGGCCCATCCGACCTGGTCATGACGGGGAAAAAAGGCCAGGCAATGCGCCTGACCAACGTCAACAGCGAAAGCCTGGCAGTGCTCGATCCGGTCAATCATCAAAAGTTCGATTTCGTTGGAGCCGGGGGCGACCGGGTGTTCGGCCAGATCGTGAAACCGCAAAATGCGACCGGCAAGCTGCCTGTCTTGCTGCTCGTTCACGGCGGACCGCAGGGCTCGTTTGGCAACAGCTGGTCCTATCGCTGGAATCCGGCAGTGATGGCAAGCCAGGGCTATGCCGTTGTGACCATCGATTTTCACGGAAGCACGGGTTACGGACAAAAGTTCACCGACAGCATCAACAAGGACTGGGGTGGCAAGCCGCTCGAAGACTTGAAACGGGGCATGGATGCTGTGGCAAAAATCGATGGCCAACTCGACACGACAAACGCATGCGCGCTGGGTGGCTCTTATGGTGGCTACATGATGAACTGGATCGCCGGCAACTGGCCTGATCGATTCAAATGCCTGGTTACGCATGCAGGAATTTTCGACTTGCGCGCCATGGCCTATGAGACCGAGGAATTGTGGTTCGACCAATGGGACAACGGCGGTCCTTGGACAACGCGCACTGACGCAGAGAAATGGAACCCGGTAAACCACGTAGCCAAGTGGAAGACGCCCAACCTCGTTATTCACGGCGAAAAGGATTTCCGTATTCCCTACTCGCAGAGCCTGGCGGTTTTCACAGCTCTTCAGCAACAGGGCGTTCCATCCCAACTTCTTGTGTTCCCGGATGAAAATCACTGGATCTTGAAGCCGAAGAACTCGATTCAGTGGCACCAGGCCGTGTTCAAATGGGTTGGCCAGCACCTGAAGAGCAAATAGGCCAGACATCGGCTGGGGGGGAGCAACATGACCGGAATAGCACAAGGCGTCGCAAGCGAAATGGGTGGGGGCGCTGAGCTGTCACGCAGCCTGAAGTCACGCCATATCTCGATGATCGCGATTGGCGGAATAATCGGTGCAGGCCTCTTTGTTGGTTCCTCGACAACAATCAACACCGTCGGACCGGCAGCGATTGTGTCATTTGCGCTTGCGGGGTTCATCATCCTGCTCGTGATGCGGATGCTTTCCGAAATGGCGATAGCTGCACCTGGCGTGCAGACCTTTCCAGAGTTCGCACGGATAGGGCTTGGGCATTTGCCAGGCTTTCTCTCGGGTTGGCTCTATTGGTATTTCTGGGTGGTCGTGGTGGCGATCGAAGCGATAGCAGGCGCTAAAATCATTTCCGATTGGTTCCCGGTACTACCCGTCTGGGCGGTTGGCGTGCTCCTGATGGCCGTCCTGACCGCTGTGAATCTGATGTCAGCACGCAGTTACGGCGAATTTGAATTCTGGTTCTCGTCCATCAAGGTCGCCGCCATCATCGTGTTCATTCTGCTGACTGCGGCATGGGCAATCGGAGTGACATCGCCGGCTGGCCCGACTTTTGACAACCTGAATGTACATGGCGGCTTTGCACCCAATGGTTGGGGCGTCGTCTTTGCAGCAGCAACATCAACGATTTTCTCGCTCTGCGGGGCCGAGATTGCCACCATTGCCGCGGCCGAATCGGAAGAGCCGGCAAAGACAATTTCTAAGATGACGGTTTCGGTCAGCCTTCGTATTCTTGTCTTCTATATCCTGTCGATCCTTCTCATCGTTTCGGTTGTACCTTGGACAAGCATCGTACCTGGAATTTCACCCTTTGCCACGACGCTGCAATCAATGGGTTACCCAGGCGCTGACGTCATCATGAACGCCGTAGTGCTGGTCGCAGTCCTGTCATGCCTCAATTCCGGCCTATATGTGACATCGCGCGCGCTATTTGGTCTTGCCAAGCACAATGATGCGCCGCAGTGGCTTGTACAGGTCAACGCCCGCAAGGTACCCGCGCGGGCCATACTGGTCGCCAGCCTGTTCAGCTATGGCGCGCTTGCAGCAGAGCGCCTGTCGCCTGAAACAGTGTTCAGCTTTCTGCTCAACAGCTGTGGCGTGACGATGATATTGCTCTACTTGATGACGGCAGCAGCCCAGCTGAAACTGCGCGTCCGGTATGAAGCCGAGGCACCTGAACGACTGCAGATCAAGATGTGGCTCTTTCCCTATGCAACCTATGTTGCGATTGCTGCAATGGTTGCAATCCTGGTCTTTATGGCCCTCAGTCCCGTTCTTGCCAGCCAGTTATGGCTTAGCCTTCTGGTAGCTGCAGCGTTCGCGATCGCGTTCGTGCTGTTCCGAAGGGGGGGTGCGTAAAACAAGTGCGAGCCAAAGCTTGCTGAATCGCGCCGCTGCTGGCAAAGGCGGCGCCTATGACTATCGACAAGAATTTCGACCCGGCCGCGATTGAGGCGAAGTGGTATGCCCATTGGGAAAGCACCGGAGCATTCCGGCCTGAGCGCGGAACCGCCGAGCCATATACGATTGTTAATCCACCCCCAAATGTGACGGGTTCACTGCATATCGGTCACGCGCTCGACAACAGCTTGCAGGACATATTGATCCGCCATGCGCGGATGCTGGGCAAGGATGCCCTCTGGGTGGTCGGCATGGACCATGCCGGGATCGCCACACAGATGGTCGTCGAGCGACAGATGGCGGAAAGACAGCAAAAGCGCACTGATTTCACGCGCGACGAGTTCATTGCGAAGGTTTGGGAGTGGAAGGAAGAATCCGGCGGAGCAATCACCCGCCAGTTGCGACGCCTTGGTTGTTCTATGGACTGGGAAAACGAACGGTTCACCATGGACGAGGGTTTTTCCAGGGCAGTCATCAAGGTATTTGTCGACCTCTACAACCAAGGCTTGCTGTACCGGGACAAGCGATTGGTCAACTGGGATCCAGGCCTCAAGACCGCTATCTCCGACCTCGAGGTCGAGACACGCGAGATTGACGGCAAGTTCTGGCATTTTCAATATCCGCTGGAAGACGGCAGCGGTCATATCTCGGTCGCGACAACAAGGCCCGAGACCATGTTGGCAGACATGGCAGTGGCTGTTAATCCAGCTGACGCGCGCTATGCCGATCTTGTGGGCAAAAAGGTTCGTCTGCCGATCACCGGTCGGCTGATTCCGATTGTCGCAGACGAGCATGCTGACCCGGAGCTGGGTTCAGGTGCCGTCAAGATCACGCCCGGACATGACTTCAACGACTTTGAAGTGGGCAAGCGCGCCGGCTTCAAGCCTGCTGATATGTTGAACATGCTGGATGCAGAGGCTCGGGTGGTCCAGACCTCAGACGGCCTGATACCTTCGGGCTATATCGGTCTCGACCGCTTCGAGGCACGTAGACAAGTGGTCGAGGAATTGAAGGCGGCCGGGTTGGTTTCCAGTATCGAGGACCGGGTCATCCAGACACCCTTTGGTGACCGGTCGGCCCAGGTCATCGAGCCATGGCTTACCGACCAATGGTATGTCGATGCCGCGACCCTGGCCAAGCCCGCCATCGAAGCGGTGCGTGCAGGCACAATCAACATCGTACCCAAGTCTTGGGAGAAGACCTATTTCAACTGGATGGAAAATATCCAGCCCTGGTGCGTCTCGCGTCAGTTGTGGTGGGGACACCAGATCCCGGCATGGTTTGACGCCGATGGCAAATGTTATGTTGCCGAAGACGAGGCCGGAGCACTGGAACTTGCCGGTGCCGGCGTTGAACTCACGCGTGACCCCGACGTGCTCGACACATGGTTTTCTTCAGCACTCTGGCCGTTTGGTACGCTGGGTTGGCCGGACAAGACCACTGAACTCGACCGGCATTATCCAAACGACGTCCTGGTTTCAGGCTTTGATATCCTGTTCTTCTGGGATGCGCGAATGGCGATGCAGGGTATTCACTTCATGAAGGAAGTCCCCTGGAAGACACTTTACCTGCACGGCCTGGTCCGCGCTGCAGATGGTTCGAAGATGTCGAAGTCGAAGGGGAATACCGTCGATCCGCTTGGACTTATTGACCAATATGGTGCGGACGCGCTGCGATTTTTCATGGCGGCAATGGAAAGCCAGGGCCGCGACATCAAGATGGATGAAAGTCGCGTGGCCGGATACCGCAACTTTGCAACCAAGCTATGGAATGCAGCACGCTTTGCGCAATCGAATGGCATTGGCGGCTCGCGCAGTATCAGCGCGCCGGATGCCAACCTTGCGGTCAATCGCTGGATTATTGGCGAAGTCGTCGGGACGCTGGAAAAGCTTAACCGCGCATTCGACGAGTTTCGCTTTGATGGCATGGCCGACACGCTCTACCACTTTGTCTGGGACCAGTTCTGCGACTGGTATCTGGAACTGATCAAACCCGCATTCATCGACGGTGAAAAGCAGGAGATGGACGAGGAATCGAAGGTCGTCGCAGGGTGGGTGCTTGACCAGATATTGGTCATGCTTCACCCGTTCATGCCATTTGTCACCGAGGAATTGTGGCACGCTCTGGCAGCACCCGATAATGCCCGCAGCTATGACCTGATCCATGCGAAATGGCCTCAACCAAAAGCAGAAGTCGACGCTGCAGCTGCAGCTGAAATCAACTGGCTGATACGACTTGTAGGCGAGGTTCGCACCGCGAAGAATGAGCTAGGAATTGCTCCTGGCGCAAAAATGAATGCTTTTGTGCGCGATGCGTCTCAAACTACCAGGCAACGTATTTCCGCCCAGGCAAATGCGATCGCTCGCCTCGCGCGGATTGAAAACATCAGTTCAGATGATGCGCCGCAGGAAGGTTCAATCCAGCTTGTTGTCGACGAGGCGACTTTCGTGCTGCCCCTTACCGGTGTGATCGATCTGCAAGTAGAACGAACGCGAATTGGGAAGGCGATAGACGCTGCAAAAAAGGAAGCGGCAGCTCTTTCTGGTCGCCTCAACAACGCGGCCTTTGTCGAAAGAGCAAAGCCCGAAGCCGTTGAAAAAGCACGCGCTGACCATGCCGAAAAGTCTGCCGAAGCAGAGCGATTAGAGGCCGCATTGGCACGGTTGGGATAGTGCCGGAGAAGCCGCTCCAGCGTGACTTGACTACCGGTCCCGTCGCCAGGACGCTTTTCCTGTTTGCCCTGCCCTCATTGGGGGTCAACATCCTCCAGTCGCTCAACGGCTCGGTCAACTCGGTCTGGATTGGCCGGTTTCTTGGGGAAGAAGCTCTCGCGGCGTCAGCAAATGCTGGCATGGTCATGTTTCTCATGTTCTCAACGCTGTTCGGGTTTTCGGTAGCAACGACCATTCTCATAGGCCACAACATGGGACGCCGTGATGTCGAGGCCGTCCGGCGCACGATTGGCAGCGCAATAGGCATGTTCGCAATCGCCGGGTTCATCATCGCGGCGATCGGTTGGGTCTTTGCTCCGCAACTACTGCGCCTTCTCGCCACTCCAACCGATGCGTTCCCGCTGGCACTTATCTATCTGCGCGTCATTTTCCTGTGCATGCCGACTTCGTTTGTCATGATCCTGCTGTCGTCATCGCTGCGCGGTGTAGGGGATGCAGTAACGCCGCTCTGGAACACCGTGATCAACGTGGCTCTCGACATCATTCTCAATCCAGTTCTGATCTTGGGCTGGGGTCCGATCCCGGCAATGGGGATCGCAGGGTCCGCTCTCGCCACGCTCATTGCAAGCATAATCAGCGTGATGCTGCTGCTTGAACGTATCTATGCAAAGGATCTCACCATCAGATTGCGCGGTCCCGAGCTGGCGTGGCTGCGCCCCGACCGTGCCTATCTTGCTCCAATTGCAAAAATGGGTTTGCCCATGGGTCTGTCGATGGTCATCATGTCAAGCTCTGCGCTCGCCATGGTCGGACTTGTCAACCGCGAAGGGGTCGATACCACCGCTGCATTTGGGGTGATGAACCAACTGTGGAGCTATGTGCAGATGCCAGCAGTCGCGGTGGGAAGCGCTGTGAGTGCAATGGCTGCCACAAATATCGGCGCGGGAAGATGGGACAGGATTGGCAGGATCGCCCAGGCAGGCATCGGTATCAACATATTGATGACAGCGACCCTCATCGCGGTCATCACGTTATTTGCCAGGCCCCTGCTTGGCATGTTCCTGCCAGATGGCAGCGCTGCAATCCCGATAGCTGTTCATATCAATCACCTGGTCGGCTGGAGTTTCATTCTGATGGGCATTTCGATGGTTGTGACCTTCCTGGTTCGTGCAAATGGAGCCGTGATGGTGCCTTTGCTGATACTCATAATATCAGCTGTTGGCGTTCGGTTCGCGATTGGTTTTGGACTTTATCCCTACTACGGCGCCGATGCTATCTGGTGGGCATTCATCGCGGCCTCGATCTGTTCGTTCGTGCTTTCGATTGCCTATTTTCTGAAAGGCGGGTGGAGAAACCTGAGTGCTTTGCCGCGCGGCCCGATTGCGCCTGCCTCGTGAAATTTCTGTTCGAATTCAACCCAAGATGGCATGATGCCCAGATGAACCAAACCATATTGCCATCGCGGCCTGGCTGTACCGCGCAGTTGGTTCCGCCGAGCGGCTTTGCATCCAGCCCTGGGCGCATTTTGTGGCTGCTTTGGTTTGCCATCTGCCTGGCTTTCGTGGCCTTTCCCGTGCATGCCCAATCGCGTGCAGCGCCGCTGAACGTTCCAGCAACGCTCAGATCCGAGAGCAATCTGCCGGCACCCGGCGGCACGGTCACGGTGGCATTTCATTTCAAGCCAAAGGCCGGGTGGCACGGCTATTGGGAAAATCCTGGTGACGCCGGGTTCGGCATGCAGCTTGACTGGAACCTCCCAAAGGGAGTGACGGCTGGCAAGCCACGTTATCCAGTTCCCGAGCCACTCGTGATTTCCGGCTTGATGAACCATGTTTTCGAGCATGACTATACAGTGCTTATCGATCTCAGTCTGGATGCAAACCTGCGTGTTGGATCCACGCTTCCAATAAGGGTCCGTGCAGATTGGCTTTCTTGTACAAACGCAATTTGCGTTCCGGAAGGCGACAACATGGCGATAGACCTGAAGGTCGGCGATGGCGCAGTGAATGCAACGGACCGCAAGCGGTTCGATGCCTGGCGTGCGCTGTTACCCGTTCCCATGGACATGAAAGCGCGATACGCGATCAACAATGGTACAATCGATATTGCCATTCCCTTCGCACGGGGCGCAAGCGTGGAGGAGCCTTACTTCTTTGCTGGTACCGAAAAGCTGTTTCGCTACGCGGCACCCCAGTCTGTGCGGCGAACTGGTGACTGGCTTGTCGTCACCACCGCAGTGGAGGTTCCATTTGGACAGCCCATTAACGGCGTGCTGCGCACCGGGAAACAGCAGGGGCTGATTGTCCAGGCGATCCCAGGGAAAGTTCCACTTGGCGGTATGACCCTGAGGACCAGAGGTAATATCGCAGATCCATCACCCGCTTCCGGATCTAGTGGAACGTCCTTGTTGTTGACCTTGGCGGCGGCAATACTGGGTGGGCTCATCCTCAATCTCATGCCATGCGTCTTTCCGATATTGGGGCTAAAAGCGTTGGCACTTGCCAAGGCAGGGGGTGATGAACGGTCTGCGCGGGCTGAGGCGCTGGCTTACTCGGCGGGTGTTATTTCAAGTTGCATTGCGCTGGGAGCCGCGTTGCTGGCACTACGTGCCGCAGGTGAGCAGGTCGGCTGGGCGTTTCAGTTGCAGGAGCCCTTTATTGTGCTCTTGCTTGTGGTGTTGATGGTGGCAGTTACTGCCAATATGGTTGGGTTGTTCGAGATCGGCAGCATAAATGCAGGTGATAAGCTTGCCCGAAAGGATGGATTGTCGGGGTCATTCTGGACAGGCGTATTGGCAGCTGTTGTCGCTACGCCTTGTACCGGTCCCTTCATGGCCGCGGCATTGGGAGCCGCCTTGTTGTTGCCCATCGGGTCCGCGTTGCTGCTTTTTGCAGGTCTGGGATTTGGTCTGGCGCTACCGTTTCTGGCAATAGCTTTCGTCCCTGCCCTTCGTCGGCAATTGCCAAGGCCCGGTCCATGGCTTGGCACCTTCCGCAAGGTCATGGCTGTTCCAATGGGGCTGACCGCGCTGGCACTCATCTGGCTGTTATGGCGACTTTCTGGCGCGACGGGTCTGGCTCTTGGTATCGTGGTGGCGTTGTTGGTCGTGGCTGTTTGCATGGTGTTTGGAAAATTGCATGGCCGATCGGCCAGGTTCGCGCTTCCCTTGGTCTTCGTCTGCACGGTCGGCGCGGCAGGCGCGCTCATGTTGCCCAGGGAGCCTGCCAGGCTGTCGACTGAAACGGACATGCTGGGCAGTGAGGAGTTCACTCCTGATCGTCTGGCTGAATTGCGGTCTGCGGGGGAACCGGTATTCGTTTACTTCACTGCTGACTGGTGTGTCACGTGCAAGGTCAATGAAGCAGCGGCCATCAACCGCACTGAAACAGCAAGAGCCTTTGCGGATAACGGTATCAAATCGCTCAGAGCCGATTTTACGCGAAGGGATGCGAAGATAGCCCGGTTCCTTGCATCCCACGGCCGCTCAGGTGTTCCACTATATCTGTACTACCCACGAGGCAGGCAGGCGTTGGTATTGCCGCAGATATTGTCCATGGACAGCCTGACGAACCTTCGCTGAATGCGTTGGCCGACTTGGCGTCGTCGCAATGGGGCACTTCCCATAGGTGAGTGCGGGGACAGGTCGCATGCGACCT
>JBATDO010000429.1:0-2017 GCA_049663505.1 Sphingorhabdus sp. | reverse complement strand
CATCAGGGAGTTAATTCCACCTGAGCGTTAAAATGCAATATCCCAGCGGCTAAAAGTCGGACGCGATCAGGTAAAAATAAATTGGTGAGCCCTGCTGGGTTCGAACCAGCGACCTACTGATTAAAAGAATAACCAGTGGGTCGCTAAGCGTCCTTAACTGTCCAAAAATGGCAGAAAACCTAGACTCACCATCCATATAGTTCTTGATATGTTCACTAGTATCCAGTACAAAATGTTACCTAAGGTAACAGGTGATTTGTGTCAAAAAAAGTTGGTCTTACAGATGCCCGTATTGTTGGATTATTACCACCGAAAATCGGACAAATCGAAATTACGGACTCAATCGTAGCTGGTTTGCGCCTGAGGGTCGGAGCGAGCGGTGTTAAGACTTACATCTTGCGAAAACGTATCGGCAGCAAGGTTCATAATGTTACATTGGGCAGGCATTCGCTGGGCTTTGGACTTGCCGCTGCGCGTCGTCGTGCGCGAGATTTGCTCACCGACATTGAGCAAGGACAAAGCATCCCCAAGCGGTCCGATCCCGATCGCGGGTATGCCCAAGGAATTGGCACAATTGGCGAGTTATTTGAAACATATTTGACGAACGAAGTCATAGGGAAAAAGCGAACTGCGCGAGAAATAGAGCGAGTATTTCGCAAATATATTCTTCCGGAAATGGGCGACCGGATAGCTGATACGGTAACCCGCGGTGATGTGACACGCTTCATCGAGAAGATGGCATTTGGCCGGGGTAAAGAAACGCTGCGTATGGCGCGGTCAGTGCATCAGCATTTATCGAGTTTTTATTCATGGGCGATGCCAAAGCTGGACCGATTGCCGGCTCATCCTTGCAGGGATGCATGGCGACCAAAAGCCTCTAAGCCGCGCGATCGGGTCCTTTCAGACTATGAACTCGGGCAATTATGGGATGCATCTCTTAGCGAGGGATATCCTTTCGGCACGGTGGTGCGCTTGCTAATTTTGACTGCGCAACGCCGGGGCGAAGTCATCAATGCAGAATGGGATGAATTCGACTTTGACGCAAATTTGTGGACCATTCCTGGTAGCCGGGCGAAAAACGGAGTTGCCAACATCGTACCACTATCAGCTCAAGCCGTGAGTATTATTGAGGAAATACGAGGTTCAATTGCATTAAGCTCTAATGAGATTGGGTCGTCCGCCAACAGAGTTTTTCCAGCAATTGGCAATCCTGCTCATAGCACAGGCGGCATGCCCAAAGGTTGGCGACGGATAATGGCGGCAGTGCTGCGCGACACAGATCGTAACATATTGCACTTCACGCCTCACGACATCCGCCGGACCGCTGCTACCGGCCTACAACGCCTAGGCGTGCCGCTGGTTGTGTCCGAAGCGGTACTAAATCATCAATCTGGTGCTGCCAAAGCAGGGGTTGCTGGCGTATATCACCGCCATAAATATACTGTGGAAAAACAAGAGGCGCTAAGGTTGTGGGGCAATGAGGTTCAACGCATTGTCGATGCGCACGCTGTCGTCAAAAACCGGGGGACCTCTTGGATGATCGCGCAAAGCTAAACTCCGATCAACCGTCGGAGCTCGATGCGGCCCAGTCAACGCTTATCCGATCAAATCCGGCTTGTGTGCCTTCGATTATGACCGACTTCGTTTGGGGAACCTCCACATCAGCACTGAAGTCGAGCACCCAGATCTTTTTTTCGGATGTTTCGATTAAAAGTCCGCGACGGCTTTTGCGCAGATTTCCCGCTAACCTGATTCTTGCGAGCTTTGACACTGAATTTCCCCTAATCAATTTAATGCCCACCGGTTTAGAACGTTTCGCACATATTCAGGCGTTTCGCCATTCAGCGGAATTCGTCCCAACCGTGAAACCGCGCCAGGTCCAGCGTTATAGGCTGCGACTGCCAGATGCACCACGCCAAATCGGTCAAGCATTTGCCGAAGATATTGTGCTGCGCCAGTGATGTTGGCTTTTGGGTCGAAACGGTTTCGTACGCCCAGGTCTCGGGCAGTACCGGGC
>JBATDO010000428.1:0-5358 GCA_049663505.1 Sphingorhabdus sp. | reverse complement strand
CACAAGAAAAGCGCAAGACTGAGGCTGACGCCTGCGATCACGCCAGGTTCTACTCCAATGAGAAGGGTCACGGCTATGGTTGCAGCCATAGCAGCAAAATCCGGCTTTGAGTATGACCAAATCGTGCGGGGCGTCTTGAAGTCAACAAGGCTGAGGACGGCAACGATAATCGTCCCGGCGAGCGTGGCGATGGGAAGGGAGGCCAGTAGGGGGGTCAGGAAAAGAGCTGCCAGCAATATGCCAATGGCCGTAAAGGCGCCTGCTGCAGGAGTTTCAGCACCCGCATCGAAATTGACAACCGAACGCGCAAAGCCGCCGGTAACCGGATATCCTCCGGAAAAGGCCGCAGCGACATTGGCAGCTCCCAACCCGATGAGCTCCTGGTCGGGATAAATGCGCTGCCGTTTCTTGGCAGCCAGTGTTTGTGCCACTGAGACCGATTCCACAAATCCGATAATGCTGAGCAGCAATGCCGGGACGGCAAGTCGCTGCCAAAGATCGGCATCAAATATTGGAATTGTAAAGGGGGGCAGGCTTTGGGGGATGCTTCCCACGACTTTTACGCCCTTTGCCTCCAGGTCGAAAATGACAACTGCGAGGATGGAAAGCGCAACCGCAACGATTGGCCCTGCCTTGGCAACGAGGTCTGCAGTTCGTGCATTCAGTCCTAGCCTGACGAGCAAGGGTTTAAGTCCCTTTCGCACCCAGAAAAGAAACGTTGTCGCGATCGCGCCAATGGCCAACGTATAGGGATTGGTATCGGGCGCATTCGAAATGAGCGTTGCAACGAGTTCGGGCATGGCTTCGCCTGATGCGGAGATACCAAGGATCGATTTCAACTGGCTGGTAGCGATGATGATTCCGCTAGCCGTGATGAATCCTGAAACCACGGGATGGGACAGAAGATTTGCAAGAAAACCAAGTCGCAATACACCCATCAAGATGAGGATAAGGCCCGAAAGCAGAGCGAGAACGAGGGCGGCCGCTATAAAGTCAGGGCTGCCAGGCGGTGCAATGGCGCTCGCAGCCGTCAGGGTCATCAACGAAATGACGGCAACGGGTCCAACCGCGAGAGCCCGACTGGTTCCAAACAAGGCATAGGCGATGATCGGAAGGATTGAGGCGTAGAGGCCGATTTCAGGGGGTAGTCCCGCGAGCATGGCATAGGCCAAGCTTTGCGGTATGAGCATGATCGTGACTATCGCTGCTGCGACCAAGTCATTTGTAAGGGTAACGCCGCCATAGCCGCGGCCCCATTCAAATATAGGAAGATATCGGCCCAATCGCAAAGCAGGTTACTCCGCTTTAATTCTGTGGAGCTTGTGCACTATCACGGATCTGGTCAATTCATTCGCTCCATTGTGTCGGTAGTCGAAAAAAGCAAGCATGCCTGACGAGATGCCCGCTAACCAAGCGAGAACTGCAGCCACGACGACGCTAACCCCTCGTGCGAGAAGCCGCCTTTCCACGTTATTCGTAAGCATATCTTGCTTGCCGGGAACATTTTCTCCAAGAAAAGGGTTCGCCTCTGCTCGATTGCATATTCTGACGACGGGTTGTGCAGGGTCCAAGCGCTCGGCATGTTTGTTTCAACTTGTTTGACGGCCGTACAGCCACGACCTTGGGCACGCGGTTTGGCCCACCAGGGCAATTTGGTGTCAAACCACGTTCAACGGAATTTTGAGATAGCGGATACCATTTTGTTCTGGTTGCGGAAGGTGACCTGCGCGCATGTTGACCTGTACCGATGGAAGGATGAGACGCGGCATATCAAGTGTTGCATCGCGTGCAGTGCGCATGACGACGAAATCATCCTCGGTCACTCCGTCATGCGCATGTATATTGCCCTTGCGTTCGGCTTCGACAGTTGTTTCCCAGGCATATTCGGTGCGACCTTCAGGCAGATAGTCGTGGCACATGAAAAGACGGGTTGTCCCAGGCAAAGACAGCAGTCGTCGCAACGATCGAAACAGCTGGCGTGCGTCCCCTCCCGGGAAATCAGCGCGCGCTGTGCCGTAATCTGGCATGAACATCGTGTCGCCTGTAAATACGGCGTCGCCAATGACATAAGCGATATCTGCAGGGGTGTGACCAGGAACGTGCAGGACAGTCACATCCAAGTTGCCGATTTGAAATCGATCGCCATCTGCAAAAAGCCTGTCAAAGTCGGATCCATCGCGCTGGAATTCTGCCTCCGCATTGAATAGTTTGCCGAACACATCCTGAACGGTGGTGATATGCTCGCCGATCGCGATTTTCCCGCCCAGTTTTTGTTGCAGATACGGGGCCGCTGACAAATGGTCCGCATGTGCGTGGGTCTCAAGTAACCAGTCTACGCCAAGCTCCATTTCTTCCACATAGGCGATGATCGCATCGGCCGAAGCGAAAGATGTTCGTCCCGAGGCTGGATCAAAGTCGAGGACGCTATCGATAATGGCAGCCTTCCTCGTTTCGGGATCGTGAACCACGTAACTCACAGTGAATGTGGGTTGGTCGAAAAAAGCCCGAATGACAGGAATTCCAGTTTGAGCGTCACTGACTTGGGAAATGGCATGGTGCAAAGCTGAGTCGGACATCGCTGCCTCCTTACAAATTCGTATTTACAGTAAATATGTAATACAATGACGATGGAACGTCAACCACATCATCCTTTTACCTTCGAGCAAACATCGCAATCGCGTCACTGTTTTGATGCATAAAAATCCAGCAGGCAATCACCTCGAAGTGAATGCCTGGTTGAACCTGGCCGTATGGACTGTCTGAAGGTCTGTTCGGACCAAGTCGCCAATACGCAAACGCTGCAAGATATGAGCCCAACCCCGTGCATTCAGTCTAACCGAATTTGGCCCGCCACCATTACGGGACGTTCGATGAAAACTTGCTCGAATAGTCCAGGTGACCGAGACGTGGTCTGCCGGATCGAACCAGTCAAATCCATGCCGGAGCACATCATTTTTTCTAAGGGGAGAGCATGTGCCGGATCACTTGCATCAATTACGGATGGACGCGCGCATCAATGGATAGCCAGTTCAAACAGCGAGGCTGAACTGCTTGCTGTCCGTCTGCCTGTATTTGTCCATCAATGATGCAATTGCCCTGGCATAAGGCAGTCCAGCCGCTTCGATGATCACCGAACTTCCATCCATTCGTACGAGCTTTCGTTCGGCAAACGTCCTCAGTCCTGCTTCCACTCCTTCCAAAAGATCGGCAGGAAGAGGTCCAGAATTTCCTGAACAAAGCAGGTTTTCGATGAACAAACCACGCATCTTGTCGTCCGGGGATCGTTCGATACCTCTTGCGGCCGTAACCGTTTGCGCCAAGGCCTGCATCCGGTATTGGCCCGGGCTTTTCTCGTTCTGGATGATATAATTGGGGAAATTGCTGATGGCGCTCGCACCCAAGCCAATCATCGATCCGCATTCGTCATCGGTGAAACCCTGAAAATTACGATGCAGGCGACCCTGGGCAGCGGCAATGGCCAGGCTGTCATCTGGGCGCGCGAAATGGTCGAAACCAACTGCGCAATAGCCAGCATCAGTCAAGAGGCGATAGCCAAGCTGTGCCATTGCAAAACGTTCCTCAGACCCCGGCAAATTGCTGCTGTCAATTCGCCGCTGGCGGGGAAATATCTGGGGCATATGAGCATAGCCAAACAATGCGATCCGGCTCGGGGCCAGTTTGATGGCTGTCTCCAAGGTTTCCTCAAGATCGTTCGAATTCTGGCCGGGCAGGCCATACATCAAATCGAAATTAACCGCAGTGATACCCTCGTCGCGAAGGAGTTGCATGCATTCTTCTATCATTTTTGCCGGCTGAACCCGACCGATCGCCTTTTGGATTTCTTCCGAGAAACTTTGCACCCCGAGACTCACCCGGGATACACCGCAATGTGCAAGCGTCTTTGCCCATTCAGCACTGAATATCCGCGGATCCAGCTCGATCGAAATATTGGGTTGGTCACATGAAAACATGGTGACGATCCGGTCAACGAGTCTCACGAACTCGACAGGGGCAATTGCATTGGGACTACCGCCGCCAAATGCGATATTTGTGACACGGCCACGCTTGCCCAACTTTTCTGCAATCAATGCGATTTCAGATTCCAGAGCAGCAAGGTAGGAGCTCAGCCTTTGGCTCTTGCCTGCCGCGCCCGTGTTGCAACCACAATACCAGCATATTTGCTGGCAATAGGGAATATGAACATAGAGCGAAATGGGCGTGCTTGCCTCGACCTGCGAAATGGCCTCGAGAAATTCGGCCCCGGCCACTCCTGCATGAAATTCAACGGCGGTTGGGAAGCTAGTGTACCGCGGGACATTACGAGCAAGCAGATCAGGGTAATATGGCCACATCGCGTCTTGATGCACCAGATCGTCACCACATGTCCTTGATCTTGATCAACTGGATTTTTGTCTAGGATCAATGTCATGCCTGCGCGCAGCGCTAAAAGGCTCCCATTGAAACTTGCAATGGAGCCAGGGAAATGAGCGCAGCTAATGTTGGAAATCTTGATCGCTTGCTCCGGATCGCCGTCGGGATCGCGTTGATCGCGATGGTGTTTGTTGGCCCGAAGACCGGGTGGGGCTGGATCGGCCTGGTCCCATTGTTAACCGGCCTCGTACGCTGGTGCCCAGCCTATCGGCTTTTGGGTATCAACAGCTGCAAAAAATAATCAACAACGTCCCAAAGGAAAAAATCATGAAATTACTTAAATATTCTATTTATTCAGCGGCTATGGCCGCCAGCGCATTGGCAGCTCCCGCTTTTGCCGAGGCAGGCGATACATTTGTCCGCGTTCGGGCAATCATGGTCGCCCCAACGGAGAGTTCCGGAGGCATCTTGCCAACGTTTCCGACCGAAGAGGTCAAGGTCAACAACAGCATCATGCCCGAAATTGATATCACGCACATGGTCAGCAACAATATCGGTTTGGAACTGATCGCTGCCACGACCAAGCACAATGCGTCAGGCAAGACTGGAACAACAGGCGGCATTGGCAAACTGGCATCAACATGGGTCCTCCCCCCGACGTTGACTGTGCAATATCACTTCGCACCCGAGGCAAAAGTTCGCCCCTATGTCGGAGCCGGCGTTAACTACACGATGTTCTATTCCGAAAAAGCTTCAACGGGCCTGGAAACTGCTGTTGGTCAGACCAATGTCAATTTGAAGGACAGCTTCGGCTGGGCCGCCCAGGCTGGCATCGACATCGATCTGAATGAAAAGATGTTTCTCAATTTCGACGTGAAATATATCGATATCGATACAACAGCCCGGTTGGATACAACTGCGATCGGCACACAACGCGTCAAGATCAGTCTTGACCCGATCGTTTTCGGTGTTGGTGTAGGGTTCCGC
>JBATDO010000427.1:0-13028 GCA_049663505.1 Sphingorhabdus sp. | reverse complement strand
TTGTAGCCAGTGCAAAAGCAACTGGACAAGTGGTGCGGCAAGATCTCGCTGGAAAATTTGTATTGATCACTGGAACCTCATCGGGATTTGGTCGCCTGACAGCGCTCGAATGCATGCGCGCAGGCGCGACAGTGATTGCCACGATGAGAAATTTGCAAGGTGGCAGGCGCGCAGAGGCAATGGCGCTCATCACCGAAGCAGGTAAATTAAACGGCAAACTGCATCTCGTTGAGATTGATATCACCGATCATGACCAGGTTGTTTCGGGCATTTCGGCTGCGGAACAAATCGCTGGCGGTGCTTTGGATGTGGTCGTTAACAATGCCGGAATTGGAATTGGTGGTCCAATCGAGCTTGCCGACATCGAGGCAATGCAGATGACGATGGACACCAATTTTTTCGGCGCACTTCGCATTGCCCGGGCGGCACTGCCGGCGATGCGAACCCGCCGGCAAGGCCTGATCATAAATGTATCATCGCAGTTAGGCAGGATCATCGTTCCAAATATGGGTATATATGGCAGCACCAAATTTGCTCTGGAATGCGCCTCAGAAACCATGGCTTATGAACTGGCCCCGCACGGTGTCGAGGTGACCATTATCGAGCCGGGCGGTTACCCAACAAACATCTGGAAGTCTGGAGTTCGGAATTCGGAGTCGATGTTAGCGCGTCAGACAAAAGAGCGATTAAGCGCATATGATGGGCTCGTCGCTGGTGCCAAGGCCATGGGAAATCGCGGCGGTGGTTCAACCGATCCTTCCGACGTGAGCAAGGCAATTGTCGATGTAATCGCCCTTGCTCCTGGATCACGCCCGTTACGTCGTCCAGTGCATCCAGACACGCGGGCCACCGACGCAATCAACGCCGTGACAACGCAAGTGCAGGCTGCAGTACTCGGCACTGGCCCCTATGCCGATTGGCACAAACGTGTGACGAGCTAGGTTTCACCAGCCCTTTTTCTTGCCCTTGTTTTGTTGCTTCAGCCACTTCATCAACGGCGCGAAATACTCGATCATTGCCTTGCCCGACATTTCTCGCGTTCCAGTGAATGCTTCCAAGGCATCTGGCCAAGGCTTTGACGCACCCATTTCAAGCATCGCGTTGAGGCGCGTGCCCACCTGCTTGTTCCCATAAAATGAACAACGGTGAAGTGGCCCCTTCCAACCCGCGATATCGCAGGCTGCTTTATAGAACTGAAACTGAAGGATACGGGCAAGAAAATAGCGCGTATAAGGCGTATTACCTGGAACATGATATTTTGCGCCTGCGTCAAAAGCCTCTGCAGGACGTTCGACGGGTGGAATGATTCCTTGGTATTGAGTGCGCAACTTGGTCCAGGCCGTGTTGTAATCGGCAGACTTGATGTCGCCAGAAAAGACACCCCAGCGCCATTTGTCGACGATCACGCTGAACGGCAGAAATGCTACTTTGTCCATCGCTTGCCTTAGCAACAGACCGTTATCCTTATCGGCGCTCGGAACCTTACCGGCATCCAGCAGTCCAATCTGGACCAGATAGTCGGGTGTGATCGATAATGCGATGGCATCACCTATCGCTTCGTGGAAACCGTCATTTGCACCATTCAAGTGGAGATAGCTCTGCTTATTGTACGCACGCTGGTAATAATTGTGCCCAAGCTCATGATGTACCGTGACGAAGTCATTGGTATTGATCTTGATGCACATTTTGATCCGTAGGTCATCGACATTGTCGATGTCCCAAGCCGATGCGTGGCAAACCACTTCTCGATCCCGAGGCTTTAGAAATTGCGAACGCGTCCAGAAGGTTGATGGAAGAGGATCAAATCCAAGCGAAGAAAAAAAGCCCTCCCCGATTTTGACCATCCCGACTTCATCGACCTTCTTGTTACCCAGCAGTTCACCAATATCATAACCAATATCGCCCGATCCTGGAGGTGCGACGATATCATAAATATCGCCCCATTCCTGAGCCCACATGTTTCCAAGCAGATCGGCGCGGATCGGGCCAGTCTTAGCTTGAACCACATCGCCATATTTCGCATTCAACTGGCCTCGGACATATGTGTGAAGCTCGTCATAGAGTGGTTTGACCTCAAGCCACAATTTGTCGGTCAACTGCGCAAAGTCGTTGGCTGGCATGTCGTAACCCGACCGCCACATCGCTCCCAAATCGGCAAAGCCAAGCTCCTTGGCTCCCTGATTTCCGATTTCGGCAAGTCGAGTATAGTCCCTCTTCATTGGTGCGCCGACATTGTCATGCCAACTTACCCACATTTCCTTCAGTTGCTCGGGATTGCGGTTGGTGCCCATCTCGGCCTCAATATCGGAACCGTTAATTTCCTTGCCACCGAGCATGCCTTTGCCCTTGCCATAAGCGGAATTAAGCCGTGTCGCGATTTCTGACAATTCCTTGGCTGCGCCATCGGTCGTCGGCGCAGGCAACACCAGGCCGCCGCGCAAGATGTCAAGTTTCCTCCTGGTTTGTGGAGACAGGCCCACGACATCCTGGTATTTTGCTGCTTCTAGAGCATATTTCACCGCTTTCTCGGTTCCGATCTCTCCATATTTCGCTGCCAAGGCATCAGTATCGTCAGTGATATATGTCGCATTCACCCAAGCCACCCGCGCACCTTCGATTGAAAAGTCGAACAAATCCTTTTCAACTGCGGTGATAAATGCCTCCGCATCGGCTATTGATGGTACTGCGACAAGTGTCGCAGTAGACGCTCTATCTTGGGCCTTCACCACAGTCGGTGTGGCAATGGTGGCAATCGCGAGAGCAGCAAGTGAGACGAAATTCTTCATAGCGGATTCCTTGGCAGAATTATATTATGCGATGGTGAAACTTTGATGCGCGCTCGTCAAGCGTTGCGATTTGGAAACCGACAAACGGCGAGGGCTGTCAGGATGCCGAGAAAGGTGAACAGAAATGCCACCGACTTAATGGGTCTCGCCGTTGTAGCAATCTCGGCTAGCAAATCGCTACCCGCAAAGGTCATTGCCTGCACGAACTGGCAGATTGTCTCGACATAGTCTGCAATACCTAACATCATTGCCGCTGCTGCAATGATATTCCCCAAGCGCTTGAGGTAGGGTCGATCGGACTTTCCAAAAAGCCTTCCCCCGCAATACGCTCCGTATGAATAGACAGCGATATACACCAGGTCGATTGCCATGGCCAACCGCGCTATATTCATGACGCCGTCAGATAGCCAGGCATGCTGAATAGCATCGACACGCATGGCTGTAGCAGCAGACTGATGATCGGCGATCCCCCAAGGGGCGACTGGATTGCAGAGCCATGGGTTTATAGCGATCATGAGTGCCAGCAGGAGCAGTCCGGTTAACCAATAGCGCCAGAAATTTCTTTCCAATGCTCCCCCTCTTGTCATGAGAAACTTCCCGAGAGCGCCCCCGTTTGTGCCTCGCCTTGCGTCAATCTATACACCACATAATCCTGAACGACCCCTGCATATTGCCTTTCATGCGCACCGCACAATCGCGAACCTAGTCGCTCTACTGCGGTGCGTGAGCGGAAATTGGATGCACCAATCTGAAAAATGACGGCGTCAACAAATTTGAATATATGAGCGAGCATCAAACGCTTCACCTCTCGGTTATATCCCCGTCGCCAATGCGAGCATGCCAAGAAGGTCCAGCCAATTTCAATTTCGTTGGTCTTGGGCTCAAAATTGCCAAAACGCGTGCTACCTATCAAGACATCGTTCGCAAGATCAAAAATGGCAAACGCCCCACCAGAATTGATCGCTTCAATGAAGAACTCTTGAAACACGCAGCGCTCAAACCGGTCGCGACAAGGATGCATTGCCCAGATATCAGGATCACGGGCTACTCCATATAGTGCATCAAAATCATCCTCCCTCAGCGGTCGCAGACGTACAGTTTTGCCCACCATCATCGGCTGAATATCAAAAGGAGGAAGCGCTACCAAGCGGCACCGACCAGGGCTGCGACCATCGCCTGCCCCAGCTCCGGTCTTGTTACAGCACTCATGTGATTGCCGGGAACAGCAATTAACTTGCCGTGCTTGAGCGTTTGAGCAAGGCTACTTGCCGAGCCATTGTCATTGTCGTCCAAGCCGCAGATGACAGCAATTGGAATATCCCAGGATTGCAATTCCGTTTCACTGGTGTCTTGAAATGTTTCCAGAACATGACGCAGCGCAACAGCGTCACCATTTGTGGTTTTCAAGAATGCTTCCGCCATCCAAGCAGGTGACCCCTTTTCATGCGCCCCCAAATGATCAAGGATATGCTTGAAATGGCTTGAGCGTGCAGTTGCGTTGACAAGCCCTTGAAGGCCCATGCCAGAAATTATTGCCCGCCTGGGCGAGCACCCGCGGCCAAGCATCCGTGCCACGACCCTTCCGCCCAAGGAATATCCCGCAATATCAAATTCTTCGAGGTTCAAATGGTTGATCAATCCAAATTGGTCGTCTGCCAACACGTCCTTGGGATAATTGGAAGCATCATGCGGCTTGCCGCTATGTCCGTGTGCGCGAAGGTCCGGCATGATGACCCGAAAGCCCGCGTCAGCAAGTAGCTTGGCATGGCCATATTTGATCCAATTGGTTTGGGCGTCCGAAAAAAACCCGTGAACCAACAGCAGCGGTCGACCTTCGCCCATCTCCTGCCAAGCGATACGAATGCCGTCGGCAGCCTCGAAAAATTGTACGTTCATCCGATTGTTTAACTCCGCACCAACACGCTATCGTCATGCATTAACAGCGGTCTTGTAAGCAAGAAGGAAGAAACAGTATTTGCATATCATAAGCACTGCTATTATATTCATGCAATGAGCGACGAAATTGGTTTTTTACTCGGTGATTCTGCCCGCTTGTTGAGACGCAGCTTTGACGAACGCACCCGTGCGTTAGGCGTGACTCGTCCGCAATGGCGCTTGTTGGGTTTGTTGAAACGATTTGATGGCAGCACGCAGGTAAGCGTGGCGGACATGCTGGATGTCGAACCAATCACGCTAGGTAGAATGGTTGATAGGCTTCAAGATGCAGGCTTGGTCGAGCGGCGTGCAGACCCGGGAGATCGACGCGTTTGGAGGTTGCACCTCACTTCGCTCGGTCAGTCCAAGCTCGAAGACCTGAGGCCGGCTGCGCTTGCATTGTTTGATCAAGCTCTTGCAGGTCTCGACCAACATCAGAAGTCTCAACTGGAGGCGACCTTGAATATTATTTGTGGTAATTTGGCACGCAAGCCCACGGAGGGTTCCCATGGCTGAGGCCGATATCCAGATAAACCTCGCACCTACCAAGCACAGCAAGCCCCACCGGTTCGCCCGGCTGGCTCTGATTGTATCCTTGCCTTTGTTACTTGTTGCAGCTGGTCTTGCTTACTACATTATTAATGACCATTTTGTCTCAACAGACAATGCATATGTTCAACTGGACAAGGTATCAATCTCGGCGGAAGTTGGAGGGCGTATTGTCGAGGTAGCTGTGAAAGAGAACCAGCTTGTGAAGGCGGGAGACTTGCTGTTTCGCCTTGATCCTGAACCTTATCGTATTGCCGTCGCACAGGCCGACGCCAACATCGCGGCAGCGCAAGTGAAGCTTATCACACTCGAAACTGATTACACGACGACGGGCGTTGACATCGAAAGTGCCAGGGAAGATGTCGTGTTCTTTGAAAAAGAATATGCGCGTCAGTCATCGTTGATGCAGAGTGGGTTCACCACCAGGGCCCGGCTGCAGGCAGCAGAGCACGCACTCTCGGATGCCCGCAGCAGGCTTTCGACGGCGCAGGCCGATGCTTCCAAGGCCCGCGCAGCACTCTCGACAGGCAGCGCCGCTCCAGGCATCAACCCGGCGCTGAAAGCCGGTCAGGTTCAGCGTGACCGCGCGCTTCTCGACCTCTCACGGACCGAAGTTCGAGCGCCTATTACAGGTCTCGTCAGCCAGGCAGACCGGCTGCATGTCGGGCAAATGATGGTTCAAGGTCTGCCAGGCGTCACGATTGTTGCGCAAAAGCAAGGCTGGGTAGAGGCCAATTTCAAAGAAACCGACCTGTCCTATATGAAAGTCGGGCAACCTGCTGAAATCACGTTTGATGCCTACCCTGGCATCAAGGTCCGTGGAAAGGTTGCAAGCATTGGAGCTGGAACAGGCTCGGAATTTTCAGTTCTTCCAGCCCAAAATGCCAACGGGAATTGGGTCAAGGTGACCCAGCGCGTGCCCGTTCGCATTTCAATTGTAGACGAACCAAAGCGCCATATGATCGCAGGACTTTCAGCACATGTCCGCATCGACACCGGACGCTGAATCGAGCGGCGACGCCGCCTACCCGGTTAAGAACAAGACGCTTCTAACGCTCGCAGTGATGGGAGCCACCATCGTACAAATACTCGATTCGACAATTGCCAATGTTGCAATACCGCACATGCAAACGAGCCTGGGGGCGACGCGTGAAACGGTTACCTGGGTTCTCACCAGTTACATCGTCGCGAGTGCTGTCGCGATGCCGATCACAGGCTGGCTGTCGGACAGGATTGGCTCACGCAATCTCTTCCTAGGCGCTGTCGCCGGGTTTATCCTGGCATCGATGCTTTGCGGTATCGCGACCAATCTCAATGAAATGGTGTTGTTTAGAATATTTCAAGGAGTGTGCGCTGCATTCATCGGTCCGCTCTCACAGACAATTCTGCTCGACATCAACCCACCTGACAAAGCTCCCAAGGCAATGGCGATCTGGGGAATGGGCATCATGGTGGCGCCCATTTTCGGACCGATGATTGGTGGCTGGTTAACCGAAAGCTATAATTGGCGTTGGGTGTTCTACATCAACCTGCCCATCGGGATCCCAACTCTCATCGTGCTATGGTGGCTGCTTCCTTCTCGGCCAATTAGCCGTCGCGAACTCGATAAATTCGGGTTTGCCATGCTTGCAATCGGCCTTGCAACATTACAGCTCCTCTTGGATCGTGGTCAACAGGCAGACTGGTTCCAAAGCTGGGAAATCCGGATTGAGTTTATCATCGTGATTTCAGCAATGTGGATGTTCACGATGCACCAGATTACAACCGCAACCCCCATGTTTGAACGCACGTTGTTTACAGACCGAAATTTCGTGACGTCACTCAATTTCATGATCCTCGTGGGGGTCATGATGTACGGGATATTCGCTTTGTTGCCGCCGATGCTGCAGGGCATTTATGGATATAGCGTGTTTGACACTGGATTGTTGTTAGCCCCGCGCGGAGTGGGCATCCTATTGGCAATGTTCATTGCTGCCCGGTTGGCAAACAAGGTTGATGCCCGCATCATCATGTTTTTAGGCTTTCTGATCACCGCAGGTTCAACATGGATGATGACACAGTGGTCACTTGAAATGGATTGGCGCCCCATTGTCTGGACTGGCATTATTCAAGGATTTGGGATGGGCTTTGTTTTCATTCCTTTGAATGGGGTCGCCTTTTCAACTCTTCCTATGCGATTGCGGACAGATGGATCAAGCCTGCTTTTCCTTCTGCGTAGCCTTGGGGGAAGTTTCGGTATTTCGATCATGACAACGATGCTCGCTCGTAATGTGCAGATTAGTCACGAGGATCTGGTCAGCCACGTCACATCGTCGTCATTACCGAATTTTGATCCGTCCAGTGTTGACAGGCTGGGGTCACTGGGAGATGCTGCGATGCAACTAATGGACCTTGAGATAAACCGCCAGGCGGCGATGATTGCATATCTCGACGATTTCAAGCTGATGATGTTCTTGGTCATCATTGTCAGCCCGCTCATTCTGCTACTCAAGCCAACAAAGCAAAAGCCTGGCCAAACCGTCCACTTGGCAGACTAGCGCGCAGCCAAACCGCATTGCTGCATTCGCCAAACCGCAATATCTATCCGGTCCTGGCCGAAAAATGGCTCACCGTTAAAAACCAGAGTGGGTACGCCCCAGTGGCCTGATGCCTCGAGCGCCGCCTGATTGCCCGCGATTTCTAAATCGAGACATGCCGCATCATCGATCACTTCTTCGTCAAGCTCAACCAGATCCAATCCCGCTCGTCTCGCGGCTCCCGCCAAATGCTCTCCTTGGTTCCAGTTGTCGGCACCTCCCCAAATCAATCTCGATACCTCATCACAAAATGCAAGGCCGAGGCCCTTGCGGGCGGCGGCCTGGCCCAACCGAGTCAGACGAAATATATGAGGTTGTTCCTCAGCGATTTTGCGCGTCATGACGTCTTGCACAATAGGGTCAGGACGAGGTGGCCCAAATGGAATGCCATGGAACTGGGCCACACGAAACATGTCCGTCATGGTGTAGCGGAGCCAGTTGGGATGGGTCCGTTCGAAGAAGGCCGGCTCGCGGATTGCCAGAGGATAAACCGGACGCAGGGTAATTGTCAGGTCATATTGCTCCGTCAGTTCACGGTATCTCCGAGTTGCCAGGTAGCTATAGGGGCTGCGGAATGACCAAAATACGTCTGCCTGCAACCCCATAACCTCACCCCTTTTTCAAATGCCGTCGACCGAGCAATTCGGCGATCTGCACCGCGTTGAGCGCGGCTCCCTTGCGCAAGTTATCCGATACACACCACAGAACAAGACCATTATCGACTGTCGGGTCTTCACGAACGCGGCTGACATATGTCGCACTGTCACCTACACACTCAACTGGAGTTACATAGCCGCCATCTTCGCGCTTATCGACCAGCATGATCCCCGGTGCTTCGCGCAAGATGCTTTGCGCTTTCTTGGCGGAAATCTCATTTTCGAACTCTATATTTATTGCTTCAGAATGCCCCACAAATACCGGCACACGCACGCATGTCGCCGTGACTTTTATCTTGGGATCAAGAATCTTCTTTGTCTCGACCACCATTTTCCATTCTTCCTTGGTATAACCATCGTCCAGGAAAGAATCGATGTGAGGGATGACGTTGAACGCGATTTGCTTTGTGAACTTTTTTGCGACAGCGCTGTCGCCCACAAAGATATTGCGGCTTTGTTCAAACAGTTCATCCATGCCTTCTTTGCCAGCGCCCGAAACCGACTGATAGGTTGAAACAACCACGCGCGTTATCTTGGCAAAATCGTGCAACGGCTTCAATGCCACCACCATCTGGGCCGTCGAGCAGTTCGGATTGGCAATGATATTCTTGCGCTTATAGCCGTCAATGGCGTCCGGGTTCACCTCAGGAACAATCAAAGGTACATCGGGATCCATCCGATAAAGCGAACTGTTGTCGATCACGACACATCCAGCCTTGGCTGCAATCGGCGCATATTTGAGCGTCGCCTCAGAACCGATGGCAAATAGTGCCATGTCCCAGCCATTCCAATCGAAATGCTCGATATTCTGAACCTTCAATTGCTTTCCGGTTTCTCCAAATTCGACCTCGACGCCTTGGCTGCGCCCGGATGCGAGCACTGCAATTTCATCGATTGGAAATTCGCGCTCTGCCAGGATGTTGAGCATCTCGCGACCCACATTGCCCGTGGCGCCCGCAACAACGATACGATAACCCATTTACTCTTCCTTCAGTGACGATAGTTTTGGACATAAAAAAGGCCGGGGTCGTTGGGGACCCCGGCCTGTTTGTTCGATTTAAGAACGCAGCGGAGCCCCTGCCTATTCGGCAGCCTCGGTGGTCTTAATAGTACGCGGGTCACGGCGTTCAGCAATACGAGCCTTTTTGCCGGTCAAACCACGCAGATAATAAAGCTTGGCACGACGGACCACGCCACGACGCACCACTTCGATGCTTTCGATGTTTGGGCTGTACAGCGGGAATACGCGCTCAACGCCCTCACCGAACGACATCTTTCGTACGGTGAAATTGGAGCCCATGCCCTTGTTGGAACGCGCAATGCACACACCTTCATAATTCTGTACGCGGGTGCGTTCGCCTTCGATAACCTTCACACCGACCTTGATGGTGTCACCGGCACGAAAGGGTGGAATGGTCTTAGATTCTGACAAAGCCGCGATGGCTTCCTGTTCAAGTGTCTGGATGAGGTTCATGCCCCATTTAATCCTTATTCTTCTGTCGCGCGCCAGAGGCAGACTGGTCCCGAGCGTCATTGTAACGCTCCCAAAGGTCCGGCCTGCGTAACCGTGTGTCTGATTCTGCCTTTTGTTTCCGCCAGGCAGCGATCTTCGCATGATCCCCCGACCGCAACACTTCGGGGACCCTGCGCCCTTCCCATTCAGCAGGACGGGTATAGTGCGGATATTCAAGGAGACCTTGTTCAAAAGACTCCTCATCCCCACTAGAGGTCGCGCCCATTACGCCGGGAAGCAGCCGAATGCACGCATCTAACAACATCATCGCCGCAATTTCTCCGCCGGAGAGGATGATGTCCCCCATGGAGACCTGCTCAACGGGACGAGCTTCAAAGATGCGCTCGTCAAATCCTTCGAAACGCCCGCACAAAATCGTGACACCAGGGCCATCAGAAAGCTCGCGAACACGCGCCTGCGTTATAGGTTTGCCCCGCGGCGTCATGGCGAGGATCGGCACGTTCGGAATTGAGACCATTGCATGGTCAACTGCGGCTGCCAGGATATCAGGCCTCAGCACCATCCCTGCCCCGCCGCCTGCGGGAGTGTCGTCGACCGTGCGGTGCTTATCGGTTGCAAAATCACGGATATTGAGCGGCGAGCAAAACCATTTTCCTTCCGCCAAGGCACGCCCCGCCAGCGATATGCCGAGTGGGCCCGGAAACATCTCCGGATAGAGAGTTAGGATTTGGGCGGTGAATGTCATGATCCTGCAGGAACGACTGGACGAAACCGCAATGCCTGAATAGTCGCAGGGTTAGTTGGCGCCATCAATATCTGCCCAGACATTGTTCCTCGATCACATTTCCAACTGAAGGTTGCAGAAAGTGCTCCGCTTGGCACAAGATCGCCAGCATTCGTGCACATACCGACCTGGGCCTTCAATTCAGCGAACATCAGCCCCCAGTTCTGCGAAGAGCGATCAAGCAGGAAGTTCATTGCCAACCTGCCCGCAAAGGGCTCAAGATTTCCTGCGTTATAAGCCGTGCGAGCAATTGCCTCCATTTCAGAAAGGACTGGCGAAACAATGGCCTGGCGTCGCCCCAACAGGCCAGCTTTGTACATCGCAACCGCACTGTCCCATGCAGGTGCAGATGGCCCGGCATATGTCCTGTTCGATAAAGCAAAGATTCCAACCCCAAATTCGGGCATGAGCATGACGTGGGAACCATAGCCGGGATATCCCCCTCCATGCGCCAGGGTGAGCCCTAGGTCGCAGTCCTGGGCCACGCGCCAACCCATGGCATACGCCGCAGCCTGTTTGCAGGCTGTCGCGCCGCTTGCCCCGCTACGAGTTGCCACAGCCACAAAGTTCAGGCCTTGGGCCATTTCACGCACCGTTGCGCGCTTTACAGGACCATCATCTGCTTCATCGCGCGGTGGCCAGGCATTCAGCAGAAACTTGACCCACTTGGCATAGTCATTCGCACTAACATGGAGACCTCCCATCGAATTGAAAGCGCCGTCCTTCATTGTAGGCTCCTCGACCCAGGAACCGTTTTCCCAACGATAACCGACAGCACGCCTTTCCTTCGGGGTATCGGCGAAATCAAAACCACTGCTTTCCATGCCCAGAGGGCCCAGGAACGTCTTTTCGACGTAGCGTCGATACGGCATACCCGATGCCTTAGACACGATCCGACCGAGAAGCGCATATCCGAAATTGGAATATTCATGCTGCATCTGAGGTGGCCTGCTAAATGGGACACCGCCTTTAATGAGTTCGGTAAACTTTGAATCCGGAAGTGCCTGCTGCCGATCTCCCCAGGGATCGTCGGTGACAAGGCCCCCTACATGGTTAAGCAGATCGCGAACGCGGATTTTCGGGGAATCCGCCGTCGGATATTTCCACGCCTTCATTTCCGGAACATATTGTTCGGCGAAATCATCAAGCCGCAGTTTTCGCTTGTCACGCAACGACAGGATCGAAAGCGCAGTAAACGCCTTGGTCATAGAAGCCACTCGGAACAGGCTGTTCGGGGTAACCTCGCGCCGATCTGTCAAATCCTGAACGCCCGTCGCTTGTACATGGGCCAGCTGCCCATCCTTAACCACGCCATATACCATCCCGGGTACATGGGCATCGACCTGGAATGCTTGAAATAGTGAATCGATCGTTGGCGCCACCTGGCCGACACCCTCAACCGCCGGTGCTGATACATCCCGCGCAAAAACCGGTGCAGTGATCGTCGAAAGCAACGCCGCCCAAATGATATGTCTTACAGTCATGTTACTTGCCTTCGCGCTGCCCTTTCTAGGGCTAACACCCGCACTCGTGCTAAGCAACGAAATCCGCGTTGATTACGATGCAGTCACTCCACTGCGGAACCGCATCTGCGTTCATAGGGACCATGAATTTCTTGCCATCAGGCCGTTCGATCTCGAGAACATCGCTTGCACCAAAATTTTCGACCGCAACGCATTTGCCCAAATCCTCTCCATCAGTGGAAACACATCGCAGGCCCAGTAGATCGCTGAAATAATATTCGCCCTCGGCAAGTGATGGCAGTGCGTCACGCGGCACGGTCAATAACGTGCTCCGAAGCTTTTCAGCTGCATTTCGGTCTTTTACCTCGCTAAAACGCGCGATAGCGCCGTCTTTATGAGGGCGCAGTGACTCAACCGTCAACGCGCCCCCATTAAAACTCTTGTAGCGCTTGAGGCTGTCCAAATTTTCCGCGAACAGCTTCACGCGAACCTCACCCGTCACGCCGTGCGCGCCTGAAACGGCGGCAAGCGTGACCGTGTTGTCAGGCAAGATTAACCCTCAGCCTTTTCTTCAGTCGCTGCTTCGCCAGCAGGGACTGCTTCGTCTGATGCTGGCTCTTCTTGTGCGACCGTCTCTTCAACGAACGCGGCAGTGTCATCAGGAGCAGCTACTTCAAGTACTTCCAGCACTGGTTCAGGAGCAGGCGCAGCAGCAGCTGCTGCTGCAGCTTCTTCCGCTTCGGCGAGCTTGGTGGCCTTGTCTTCAGCGCGATCCTTCGCCTTCTGACCAGGCTCTCCCTTGGTC
>JBATDO010000426.1:0-10659 GCA_049663505.1 Sphingorhabdus sp. | reverse complement strand
GCTGCACGATACTGTCGAAGACACGCTCACCAGCATCGAGGATGTTGAGGCAAAGTTCGGCCCGGAGGTCGCGCGCCTGGTTGATGGCGTAACAAAGCTCTCCAAGATCGAGGCACAGACCGAGGACGAACGGGCCGCAGAAAATTTGCGCAAGTTCCTGCTAGCCATATCTGATGACATTCGCGTCCTGTTGGTGAAGCTTGCTGACCGTTTGCATAACATGCGGACACTTCATTTCATCAAGAGCCCGGAGAAGCGTCGGCGAATTTCCAAGGAGACAATGGATATCTACGCGCCGCTCGCGGAGCGGATTGGTATGTACGAATATATGCGCGAAATGCAGTTGCTGGCCTTTGAGCAACTCGAGCCTGATGCCTATAAGACTATCACGAACCGTCTTGCGCAGATTCGAGCGAAAGCCGACGTTGAAATCGACCAGATCAACCAGACCATCGCTTGGGAAATGGAACAGGCCGGCTTGAAGATCAAGATTTCGGGTCGTGAGAAGCACCCTTATTCAATCTGGAAGAAGATGCAGGAACGCCATGTGGCTTTCGAGCAGCTAACCGACATCAACGCGTTTCGGGTAATCACCGAGAGCACCGATGACTGTTATCGTGCATTGGGCGTGCTCCACCGTCGCTGGCAGATGGTTCCAGGTCGCTTCAAGGATTTCATCTCGACCCCGAAGCGCAATGGATACAAGTCGATACATACAACGATCATGTTTGCAAAGAACATGCGTGTAGAGGTCCAGATTCGCAGCAAGGATATGCACCGTGCCTCCGAATATGGCTTTGCGGCTCACTGGGCTTACAAGCAGTCCGACCGGCCAGACGGGCAAGCGGGATGGATCCGGGATCTCATCGAAATTCTCGAAACCAGCCATGATGCCGAAGACCTGCTCGAAAATACACGCATGGCGATGTACCAGGACCGGATCTTTGCTTTTACGCCCAAGGGCGCCCTGCATCAATTGCCCAAGGGGTCGACAGTCGTCGATTTTGCTTATGCCGTTCACACCGACCTGGGTGACAAGACCGTGGGGGCAAAGGTCAATGGGCGGCACGTGCCCTTGCGGACCCAGCTTAACAATGGCGACATGGTCGAGATCCTCAAATCCAAAGCGCAAGAGCCAGAGCCTGCATGGCTAAATTTCGTGACAACCGGCAAGGCCAGGGCTGCAATCCGCCGACATGTCCGGCATCGCGAACGCGACGAGCTCATCTCTATCGGTCGAAAGCTCTATGAGGAGATATCCGAACGACTGCCCGCCAAGATCGGAAAAAAGGCAGTTGCAGCAGCAATCAAGCGCCTTGATCTGGAGACCGAAGATGACCTGATGCACGCGGTGGGGGCGGGAAAAATCAATGATCGCGCGCTAATGGAGGCACTTGTTCCTGGATTTGAGGCCGGGGGTATCGAAGGGGATTATCCAAACCAGGAACGCGCAATTTCCATTCGTGGACTTACACCTGGTGTCGGCTATCATCTGGGTGACTGTTGCCACCCTATCCCGGGCGATCGCATCGTTGGTCTTCGACTTCCCGATCAGCCGGTGGAAGTGCATACAATTGAATGCGATCGTCTGGCCAGCGGCGTGGACGCAGACTGGGTAGATCTCAGTTGGGGGCAGGGGAGTGAAGGCGCTTCTGCTCGATTGCGGGTGATCATCCACAACAGGCCAGGAACACTTGGCGAGATTGCGGGCATTTTTGGTTATCACAAAGCCAATATCATTAACTTGAGAATGACCGCTCGTGATGTCGAGTTCCACACTTTCGAAGTGGATCTCGAGGTCCAGGACCTTCCCCACCTGATGCGGATCATATCGGCCCTGCGTTCATCGGAGGCCGTGGCAACGGCCGACCGTGTTTACGACTGAGAATTTTGCGGCATCCGGGTTGTGATCTGCTGTCCTGGGTGAGGCAATTTTAGAAACCGTTCATCACTGTGTGCGGCTGGGGGGACGATTATATTGTTCCAGAAATCCAATGCTGTCGGTTACAACGGGATAGTTGCCGCGAAACAGAGTGCTGAGAGCAAGTACCAGATCATTATGGTTCGCGCCCTCGAGCCTGTGCAGCGCGATGTCGCCGCCTGCACGCCGTTGCTTGGCATAAAGGCTATCGGAGTTGCGGATCCGGACCACATCGTCACTGGTACCATGGATCAGCAATATCGCCGGCGCATCCTTGCGGACAAAACTGATGGGTTGTGTAGCAAGTGGATCGGGAAAGCGACCCATCGCATCGATCGCGCGCTTGGAGGTGAAGGGGTAAAAATCGGCAGCACCGGCTAGACCGATTGCTGCCGTGACAGGTTTGTCGCCGAGCCAACGTTGATCAAGCGCGAGCATCAGGGCATTATATGCACCTGCCGAATGGCCCACAACGTTGATGCGACCTGGATCTCCTCCGAATTGCTCGATATTTTGCTGTACCCATTTGACGGCTGCCGCGCTGTCCTCGACAAATCCAGGAAAGCGGACTTCAGGGACTTTTCGGTAGTCGGGAAGCACGACGATATAGCCTGCCTCCACAAAAGGTCTCGCGGCATAGCCGTATTCAGTCCGCGTTCCGTGGGCCCAGCCACCACCGTAGAAGAAGACGATTACAGGAAGCGGGTGTTCGCTAACCGATCTTGTTGACCAGATATCGAGCACGTTGCCCTTGTGCGGGCCAAAGGCAATGCTATCGGCGATCTTGACTGGACCGGACCGACTGGCAATTCGGTCGACAATGTCAACCAACAGCGCAGGTGAATAGAAAAACAGTCCAAGTCCGGTGGCCAGGAACAGGCCGGTGAAGGGGATCGCCCACTTGAAGAACGATATCATCTCGGAGGGTTTTTCATCTTTGATCTGCCACTGGGGTTACGGTGAACGGGAAAAGAGCTTCAATATTCTTCGTCAGCCACTTCTTCACCAGGTTGGGCGCAAACAAATCGTCGCGCAAGATCGAACGCATGACCTGCCCGCAAAAATCCCTGCAACTGCTTGTGCTGCTTTTCAGGAGGTACCTGTTCGCTTGCATAAGGACCAATCCGCTTGCGCCGAGCGAAGTTTTGCGCCGCTTTGAAGGCGCTTTCAGTCATGTGTTTTTGGGCATGTGCCGCATCGCGTTCCGCGATGCCACTGGCCCGAAGATCCTCGTCCAATCGCCTTCTTCCATAACCCCTTGCAACAAATGATCGGCTGCGAGCTTCGGCAAACTGCGCATCGTTGACATAACCAAGGTCAGCAAATTGTTCGACAAGCCCGGTCAGGTCTGGATGGCACTCTCCGTTCCATCCGCGTTCCCGAACCTTACGGCCAAGATAGGTTCCCAGCTTCGCCCGCGTGGTCGCATATTTGCCGACATAATGCAGCGCAAGGTTGCGTAACCGCTCCTCGTTCAACGGCGGGGCAGGCTTTTTGGACGATGGACTGTCATTCACGCCCTATTGTTGCCACAGTCGGGTCGAATTTTGAACTCGTATCAGCGCGTAGAAGCCGAGAATAACAAAAAACCAACAATGGGCCGCAGCCCTTATGCTATGGGAAACAGAATGAGCAAACTCGCACCGACGCCGACGCATGATGACTTGCCGCGCCGTCTCTCCGATTTTGCAACCTTGGGCGAAGCGCTCGATTATGCAGCCCTGGGTAAGCGCGGATTGAACTTTCACGACATGCGGGGCGCATTGGCAAGGCCCTACAGCTATTCCGAAATGCGTGAGGACGCACTGGAAGTCGCTTATCGGTTGATCAGCCACGGTATCCAGAAAGAAGACCGGATCGCACTTGTTGCTGAAACGGGACCTGATTTTGCGGCCTTGTTTTTTGGATGCGTTTATGCCGGCGCCTGGCCTGTACCATTGCCATTGCCGACGTCATTTGGCGGCAAGGAAAGCTATGTCGATCAATTGTCGGTGCAACTCAAAAGTTGTGATCCAAAAATCCTGTTCTACCCGGCTGAACTTTCCGAATTGGCAGGCGACGCTGCTGATGCATGCGGGGTTGAGGGTTTGGATTGGGAGAGTTTTTCTGACAGGATTGCGCTGAAGGCACCCCTCCCGGCTGCAAGCACTGATGAAATCTGCTATCTGCAATATTCGAGCGGGTCCACGCGCTTCCCACATGGTGTCGCTGTGACGCACAAGGCGTTACTCAACAACCTTTCAGCACATTCGCATGGTATGCAGGTCGTTGAAACGGATCGCTGCGTGTCGTGGCTGCCCTGGTATCATGACATGGGTCTTGTGGGATGCTTTTTGTCGCCCGTGGCCAATCAGGTTTCTACAGATTACATGAAGACCGAGGATTTCGCACGACGTCCTCTGGCGTGGCTGGACGTGATCAGCGCTGCCGATGGCACGGTGATCAGCTATTCGCCCACGTTCGGCTATGACATTTGCGCGCGACGGATTTCGAGCCAAACGCATGTTTCGGAGCGTTTCGACCTTTCCAAATGGCGCCTGGCTGGCAATGGCGCGGACATGATCCGGCCCGACGTAATGCAAGCCTTTGTCGATGCTTTTGGGGAGGCGGGCTTTCAAGCCTCGTCGTTTTTACCTAGCTACGGGCTGGCGGAAACAACGCTTGCGGTTTCGATCATGCCTCCAGGCGAAGGCATCCAGGTAGAGCTCGTGGAAGAAACAGAACTTACCGGTCGCGCTGGTGGAGAAGATCGCCCAACCCGCTATCGTGCAATCGTCAACTGCGGCAAGGCAGTCAAGGACATGGCGATCGAAATTCGCGATGAAAATGGCAAGCAGCTGGAAGACCGGACCATTGGCAAGGTCTGGTGTTCAGGACCGTCATTGATGAAGGAATATTTTCGCGACAAGGAATCGACCGATGCCTGCCTGATCGACGGCTGGCTCGATACTGGTGACATGGGATATATGTCTAATGGATATATTTTCATTGTTGGTCGGGCCAAGGACATGATCATCATCAACGGCAAGAACCACTGGCCGCAAGATATCGAATGGGCCGTAGAGCAGCTTCCCGGGTTCAAGGCAGGTGATATCGCGGCTTTCTCGGTCACCACCCCGGGCGGAGAGGAAACGCCGGCGGTGTTGGTCCAGTGCCGGACCACCGACGACGCAGAGAGAGCAAAGCTTCGCGAACAAATCCGCGACAAGGTACGTTCCGTGACAGGGATGAATTGTGTTGTAGAACTCGTTCCACCGCGTACACTACCGCGAACAAGCTCCGGCAAGATGAGCCGCGCAAAGGCCCGGAACCTGTATCTTTCTGGCGAAATTCAGCCCTACGCCATTGCAGCCTGATAGCGACGAACAAAGTCGGATGGTTAATATCCCGTAAACTCTCGCTTCTGTTGATTTTGCTGGGATTTTTTACTGATCATCGTGAGTTAAATGGCCATCTGATTACCTTTGAGTAAGGTTCGTCGGCTAAAAGCGCGGAGTGATTAAAAAAGACACGTCCCTCGAATTGCCCAGCGAATTGTCATACCGGGCACTGCTCGGCCTTGCAGAACCTGTCGGGCTTGATGGCGACGTCATGCGGAATATCCAGTCACGCACGATGCGCAAGCGCACGACCTTGCGCGTCGCGATGAACCTTACATTTGCGATCATGGCAGTGGTACTTTACCGCGGCATTGCGCCGATGTGGGCTACCGCTTCATGGATTGCTCTATTTGGTGCATTCCACCTCTACTCGTTCCATGCATTCGGGACGAGATGGGTATGGGATCATCCACAGCTGAGCCGTGAGGATGTTAGGCGAGTGAATGTGCACTCTGCCATTACGGCGACAATCTGGGGGTCTGCCTTTGTCCTTTTGGGGACAAGCGGCACACTCATGGAGCTTATTGGACTTTGGTCAATTGTTCTCAGCCTGATGGTTTATGCCTCGCTCCTGCTGCCGACAGCCCCGATGGCGGCGACGATCTTCATTGGGGTCACCACGCTATTCTCCGTTTTTGGCCTGGTGTACCACGGGGGCTATTATTTGGCGGTGGCGGCAACCGGCATCGGTGCGCTCTTGGTAATGGCATGCTTGCGTTCAGCCAGAGCCCAGATTCTATTCGAAGTCGCCAACACCATCGTCCAGGAAAAGTCGGAAACGGTGAGCCTGCTGCTGCGTGAGTTCGAAGACAGCGGAGCAGACTGGCTGTGGCAGACTGACACATCACGTTGTGCAACGCATGTGTCTCCCAGATTCGCCTACGCGCTGGGCGAGGAGGCGCGGGCTATTGAGGGACAGCCATTGCTGAAACTGATTGCAGGCGATGCATGGGAAAAGGGACAGTATCCCGATGCACTGCACGATCTGGCCGACCGGTTGAAACGCCGGGAATCGTTCAGCAATCTGATCGTTCCAGTCACGATAAAGGGGATAACGCGCTGGTGGGAACTGTCCGCTTCGCCGCGACATGCCGAAGATGGGGCATTCCTTGGCTTTCGCGGCGTGGGTTCCGACGTGACCGAACAGCGAGAATCTGCAGACAAGATTTCACACCTGGCACGCTTCGACACATTGACCGGACTGCCAAATCGCCTGCAACTGACCGAGACGCTGGCTGAAGCGTTGACCGACGCGGACAAATGGCGACGGCGCTGTGGCTTTCTGATGATTGATCTCGATCGTTTCAAGGCTGTCAATGATACATTGGGGCACCCGGTTGGTGATCGCCTGCTCGCCCAGGTGGCGCGGCGGTTGCAACTGATCATGAGCGAAAATGAACTTTGCGGGCGTTTGGGTGGTGACGAGTTCGCAGTTGTGATCAAGGATGCGAATGACGCCAAATATGTAGCGACCTTGGCCCGGCGCATCATTGAAAGCTTGTCGCGTCCCTATGAGGTTGACCAGAACACGCTCTATATTGGAGCAAGCATTGGTAGCGCCTTGGGGCCGATGGACGGTCGAACGGTCGAACTGCTCATGCGCAGTGCCGATCTTGCCTTGTATAGATCCAAGGACCAGGGCGGAAATACCCACCACAGTTACCAGCACAAGTTGCATGCCAATGCCGAGGAAAAACGGTTGATGGAGTTCGAACTCCGCAACGCTCTCGAGCGCGAACAATTGCATGTAGAATATCAACCGGTCGTTAATGCCGACGGTGATCACATGCTTGTCGGCTTCGAAGCATTGTTGCGCTGGAACAATCCAAAATTCGGAAGTGTGTCACCTGCAAAGTTTATACCTGTTGCCGAAGACGCGCGACTGATTGTTCCTATCGGTGACTTCGTTTTGCGACGTGCCTGCAGGGATGCAATGAGCTGGTCGGAATCAACGCGCGTGGCCGTTAATATCTCGGTGGACCAACTGACCAGCACGAATTTCGTTGAAACCGTGGTCTCGGCTTTGCACGATAGCGGACTGCCAGCATGGCGACTGGAACTGGAAGTGACCGAAAGCATCTTCTTGCGTGATGGCACGCTTGCTGTCCAGGTGCTGGACCGACTTCGCGGCCTGGGTATCAAGTTGTCGCTCGACGACTTTGGTACAGGCTATTCATCCCTGGGATACCTGCGCAACGTGCGTTTCGACACGATCAAGGTGGATCGCAGTTTTGTCCAAGGCGCCGCCAAGAACAAGGCGGAAAGCTTGGCCATTATCCGTGCCGTCGTCGCACTGGCTGACAGTTTGAATATCGCCACCACGGCAGAAGGCGTCGAAACCGAGGCGGAGCTCGCCATGATTCAGCAACTGGGCTGCAAGAAGATCCAGGGCTATTATTTTGGTCGACCAATGTTGTTTGCCGACAGTCTGGACTTGTTCAAGACACCACAAAAAAACGTGGCCTGACATCCCTACAAGATTTCGTGGACCTTCTCCTGTGGGCGGCAAAGCCTGACGCCCTTTGGAGTCTGGACAAACGGCCGCTCCACCAGAATGGAATGTTTGATCATCGCGTCCAATATTGCCTTGGAATCTGCGCCATCGATCAACCCGAGTTGTTCAGCCGGGGACCCGCGCGTTCGAAGCGCTTCGCGCGGCGTGAGGCCTGCATCAGCTATCAGGCTTTCGAGCTGCGTGCGCTCGAAGGGTACCTGGCGATAGTCCACCACGGTCAAGTCGATGCCGGGGATTGCCTCCAATATCGCAAGCGTTTTGCGCGAAGTCCCGCAATCGGGGTTATGCCAGATCGTTGCCTTCATTGCTGCTGTTCTCCGCTTGATTTGACGCAGTCTTAGCAGGGCAAAGCAAATTGCAAAATAATATTCCCCAAAAGCATTTTGCAATTGCATTTGCGAATTATTCTCAATAACGCTTCAACACAAGGGCGAAGAGTCGCACAATAGAACAAAAGTCGGGAACCTCTCCATGCGTATCACTGCAATTTCGTTGGTCGCCTTGAGCGTGGGCCTTCTATATTCTGCACCCGGACATGCTGAGCAGGTCGACGGCTTTGATCCGAACTCAGGCAATGACGAACGCGTCATCATCGTTACTGGTAACAGCAACGGTTATGTTGCCCAGAACTCTGTGACAGCTACAAAAACCGACACGCCGCTTATTGAAATTCCCCAGACCATCAACGTTGTCACGCGTGAGCAACTGGATGATCAGTCGCATCACAGCATTGCCGACGTGCTGCGCTATGTTCCCGGCACGACCGTAGGGCAGGGAGAAGGCAACCGGGACCAGATTACTCTGCGCGGCCAGAATACAACTGCTGACTTTTTCGTGGATGGTGTGCGCGACGACGTTCAATATTATCGAGGTCTGTACAATATTGACCGCGTAGAAGTACTAAAAGGCCCTTATGCCCTGATCTTTGGCCGCGGCGGCGGCGGCGGCATCATTAACCGGGTGCAAAAATCTCCGAAGGGCGACGATGTATTTTACATCGCGCAGGCAAGCGCTAACAGCCTTGGTGGATATGACTTGTCAGCTGACTTCAATGCACCACTGGGCGAGAACATTGCCGTCAGGCTAAATGCAGTCTACGAAAACATCGAGAGCCACCGCGATTATGTTGGCGGTGAACGATATGCGTGGAACCCCTATTTGGCAATCGAGCTCACTGCAGACTGGACGCTGGGACTGTCCTACGAATATGTAAATGACGACCGCGTGACCGATCGCGGGATTCCGTCTCGGCAGGGGCGACCTGTCAAGGGATATCGAGACCAGTTTTTCGGTGTTCCAGGGATCAACAACACGCAGCTTGAGGCGCATGTGGCCAAGCTGAGGATAGATGGCAAGCTTGCCGGGAATCTCGATTTTACCGGAACAATGCTCTACGGTGACTATGACAAGGTCTATGCCAATGTGTTTGCCAACAGTGACGTGGCTCCAAATGGGACCATCTCATTGTCGAGCTATTCTGATCCGACCACGCGAACCAATTTCGTTACCCAGGCAAATCTGATTTGGGACATTGCAAGTGGACCGTTTGACCACAAGTTCCTTTTTGGCTTCGAATATGGTGACCAGAAGTCAGCGAACAGTCGAGTGAACGGCAGGCTGTCAAACACCGTGATAAGCCTGGATAATCCGGTTTTTCCGACTGTGGTATTCAACCTACCCAGCCGTGACACGAGATCAGATGTCGAGTTCGTATCGGCCTATATCCAAGACCAGATCAGCATCGGTGAGCGGTTCGACATCGTTGCCGGTTTGCGATATGACCATTTTGTCATCCAGGGAGTTGATCTCTTTCCAGTTGTTGATCGCAAGTTCGCGCGTAACGATGACAAGATCAGTCCGCGCTTGGGGTTGATATTCAAGCCGCAGGACGAAATCTCGGTTTACGCGAGCTATAGCCAGTCATTTCTGCCACGGTCGGGGGATCAGTTCCTTTCGTTGTCGACAACGCAGGAAAATCTTGCGCCTGAAAAGTTCACCAATCATGAAATTGGCGCCAAGTGGGATATTCAGCCTGGCCTGAACGTGACAGTTGCACTGTTTCAACTTGACCGCAGCAATGCAACCACGCCCGATCCAGCCAATCCGTTGCTGTCGATCAATGTTGGCAAGACGCGCACTCGGGGGTTCGAACTGGCGGTTACTGGTCGCATCACACCCGATTGGCAGGTGCATGGTGGCTATGGCTACCAAGATGCGGCTCTTCATGGCAACAGCGATGTTCGCCTGGCGCAAGTGCCCAGGCACCAGGCAAGCCTGTGGAACCGGATTGAACTCTCGGGCCGGGTTGCAGGCGGGGTGGGGATTATCTACCAGGCCAGTCAATATGCAGCAATTCGCACGGTTCCATCGACGACGCGCCTACCAGCCTTTACCCGCATCGATGCGGCGCTCTACTACGACGTGAGCGAGGCTGTGCAACTGCAACTGAATGTCGAGAACCTGTTTGATACCGGTTATTTTTCCGATGCGCATAACAACAACAACATTTCCACTGGAGCGCCAATCAACGGCCGCTTCACTGTCAGGGCAAAATTCTAACATATCTCGATTAGAGCCGGTACCTTTCGCCTGGGAAGTATTTTGGTTTTAAATGCAAATGAGACGCAATAGCATTTATATAAGGATCATTTCGATGTTTCGACCAGTGTATATTTCAAACTCCTTGATCGCTGCTGCACTTTCTTGTTCTGTTGCAGTGCCTTCGATTGCCCATGCGGCCGGATCCGCGGACGATGCCGAGGACAGGCGGACCATTATCGTCACAGGCGAAAGGCAGGATGATGCAAATCCCAACGCCAATTCCAATGCACCTTACAAGGTAG
>JBATDO010000425.1:0-8193 GCA_049663505.1 Sphingorhabdus sp. | reverse complement strand
TAGCCATACCGACCCATTTATTGGGTCGGTATGGCTATCTTGCTGGACAAGACAAGGACCGGGCGGCCGATGTGAACGCGATGTTTGCCGATTCCCAGGTCAGGGCGATATTCGCTGTTCGTGGCGGCTGGGGCAGTGCGCGATTGCTCCCTTATCTCGACTGGACGATGATCCGCGCAAATCCAAAGCTACTGACTGGTTTTAGCGACATTACCGCGCTTCACATGGCGATTGCCGCCAAGGCCGGTTTTGTGACATTGCATGGCCCCAATGCCGGAAGTGCATGGGGCAAGTCCTCCTGGGATAGCTTTCGTGGCATTGCCTTTGATGGGGCAACGCCTGTGTTCAAAAATCCCGAAACAACAGAAGATCGCCTGGTTCAGCGTCGCTGGCGTACCCAGGTCCTGGGAAGCGGCAACGGCAAGGCGCAAGGAAAATTGCTCGGGGGAAACTTGACGGTGCTTACCGCCCTGGTGGGAACACCTTATCTCCCGAGTTTCGAAGGTGCGATCCTGTTCCTTGAAGACGTGGACGAGGCCGAGTATCGCATCGACCGGATGTTGACCCAACTGGGACAGTCAGGCGTCCTCAAGGGATTGAAAGGCGTTGTTTTCGGCCAGTGCACCGATTGCACCGCAAAAGGTGGCGGATATGGCGGGTTCACATTGAACGATGTTCTCACCCAGCATCTGGGGTCGCTTGGTATTCCGGCATATCAAGGTGCATATTTCGGGCACATCACCGATCAGTTCACGCTTCCTGTGGGCGCGATGGTGGAAATTGATGCCAATGCCGGAACGCTCCGGCTCCTCGAGCCGGTCGTCGCCTAGCTCATTCCTTGTGTGAGGATCAGGGCAAGTGCATTATTGGCCATGTGGAAGAGGATGTTCGTACGAAGCGAACCGGTGCGGTGGTATAAATAGCCAAATGCCATGCTCAGCGACATGAGCCCTGGAATGGCATAAGGCTGGAGATGCACCAGCGAAAATGCAAAGGACGATAGCATGATCGCGGCCCATATAGGGACGTGCCGCGCCAGGGCTGTCTGCAGGAAACCGCGAAACATCAATTCTTCGACCAAGGGAGCAGCGATCGCAATTGCAAAAAAGCCTGCCGCCAGGTTGATTGGTGTTCGCGGGATTGCGGCCAATATCTTTGCCATTTCCTCCTGCATGCCGATCCCGGGAATGATATAGGTCGCATATAGAAAATTGAACACCATGGCTGCGACCACGAGCAGTGCACCAAGGCCAATCGTGCGGCCAAGGGAGAGATGCCCGAAATGGGTGAGCCCAATGCGCGCCATGCGTTCCTTCTTGCGAAGGTAGAGCCCCATCAGGACCAACTGCAGAATCGCAGAGCCAACAAGGCCCCACAGGATCACTACCGGGTTGCTCGTGAGCGTTGCGTTGCTCGACAGGTCGGTTCGCCCCATGCCAGATGCCCACAACATTCCAGTGAACAAGCCCTGCAGCACGAAATAAAGGGCGATCCAGCCGAAGCTTGGCAAGAGCCGTGGAAAGGTCCCTGCGACATGGTCGCCATTTGACGCAGTTGTGATATTATCCATAAAATGCCCCGAAATCAGCCATGTCCTTCAAAACTGTCGGAACACGGCCAATCTTCGCATATCAAAAGTTAATAAGCTACTCGCTGTGCGGTAAGGCCATAAGCTGCGAGTAACGCCGGGACGCTCGTTGGACCAGAGAGATGCCCGGCGCCAACCGCCAGGAAAGTCGTTCCCGGCTTCTTCATCTGTGCATCAACCCATTTTGCCCAATTCGCGTTCCGCTTCGTCAGAAGTGCATCATAGAGTTCAGCGCTCGTCAGGCCCTCGTTCATGAGTTTGCCGAGCTCTTCTGGGTCAGGCTTGGCCCACAAATCGACCATCTTGTCCATCACCTCGCCGGCAGATTCGATATTGCGAGCTGTTTCGGTCAGGAACTTGATCTGGACCGCCTCGGGGAGGCCTTCGAATATCGCGAGTTGATATTCCATGGTTTCAACCCCTCCAATGGGCTTTCCAGCCGCCTTGGCCGCAGCACTAAGTTGTTTTTCGACGCCGCTGTTCACATCAAAACCCTTTTGTTGCATTGCCAGCACCGATAGCGTGATGGCCGCAGCCCATGGATCAAGCGGGTCCAATGCAGCAACTGGAAGGCCGATCTTGCCCATTGCGGCTTCATAGACAGTTCGGTCGTCATCAGACATCTTGGCGCGCAATGTCTTGCCGCTGCTATCGATGGCAAGCCTTGTAAAGATCGACTGGCTGTCAGCAGGCGACGGTTCGACGATTTCAAGTACGAGGCGATCTGAGCTGTCAAACGCTTGCTTTACCGCTTCGTCAAACCAGCCGAGCCCCGGCTTCAAGATGTGGACTGTTCCAAACAGAAAAATCGTACTGTCTTCGTCTTTGACGACCCACAAGGCTGGATCGACATCCCTCAGTTGGACTTGTCCAACCTTGACCGGATCGAGTGCTTCGAGTTCAGGGGGCGCTTCTGTTGGAGCCTGGTGCGCCCGGGCTGCTGCAGGGTACGCAAGCAAAGCGAGCGAGGCATACAAAAACAGGCTCTTTATTCTCTTACTCATATATTTGCTCCCTGAGATATCGGCGTGATTGGACCAATTACTTGATGATGTCAGCGGTATTTTTTCCACATCCAGATAATCAGCACCGTGAACGTCGTCATCATGTACAACGCAATCCCGTCAGGAGGGCTGAGCAAGCCACCCCGCCAGAGCACCCACCATAGCGGTGCGACGATCCAATAGGCATATAGTGCCAGCAGCGCTCCACTCTTGTACGCATCGGCCTCCTGTTCATCTATGACGCGTTGATGCCAGTACCATGACAGGGCCGGGACAATGACCCCGATTGCCAGCGCCAGGCCAATGGCGATCGCGGGCTGGATTGGACCATTTGAGAATACCGCGTTGCTGTGACTATCAATTTCACCGGCCTGGACGAGGATGAGCGCGATCAAGCCGCCCAGCAATCCACAGCCCAATATCACCTGGTTGTTGCGCTTTTCCCGATGGGTGAGCTTTTCACCATTCTGTTTCAGCTTTCTAGAACTGCGCCAGATGGCGTATGCCAGGGCGCCCGCAACCGCGATCAGCAACAACAGGACCACGACAACTGCGGTGTCGAATGTCCCTCCATTTTTCGCGTCAGCAGCTGACAGCAATCCCGTAATTGCTCCAGCTGTCATCAAAAGGCCAACACCGTACAGCATGATCCACAGGGACTGGCGACGGCCACTTCCTGCGCTTTCGTCATCTGCATTAATCACCACGTCTGTCAAATTCGTCATCGAAAATCTCCTGTACCGGTTTGCCGAAGAGCCGAGCTATCTTGAATGCCAGTGGTAATGAGGGGTCATATTTCCCTGTTTCAATGGCATTCACGGCCTGGCGTGACACATCGAGGCGCTCTGCCAATTCTGCCTGGCTCCAGTTTTGCATGGCCCGCAAAATCTTCAGCTGGTTTTTCATGTAAGGTTTAGTTGTCTAAATGTCATGCTTACATGACTAGGCCGATTCGGAGAGCGTGTCAATAAAACCTTACATATTGCAATGTGTACATGACAAATCCTGTCGATATTGGACAGCATCTTGATTTAGCGCCGTTCATCCGCCAAGGGACAAGGCATGTCTGGCGTGGCTTTACTCAGTTTTCAGGATCTGATCCTCACTCTCCATGATTATTGGGGCAAGCAAGGCTGCGTTATTCTGCAGCCTTATGATATGCGCATGGGTGCCGGGACCTTTCACCCGGCTACTACCTTGCGTGCGCTTGGGCCCGATCACTGGAACGCGGCTTATGTGCAACCCAGCCGACGGCCAACCGACGGGCGTTACGGGGAAAACCCCAACAGGCTTCAGCATTATTACCAATATCAGGTGATCATGAAGCCGAGCCCTGCAAACCTTCAGGAGCTTTATCTGGGATCACTTGATGCAATTGGCATTGATCCGTTGAAGCATGACATTCGATTTGTCGAAGATGACTGGGAAAGTCCAACTCTAGGCGCCTGGGGCCTGGGCTGGGAAGTCTGGTGCGATGGAATGGAAGTCACCCAGTTCACGTACTTCCAGCAAGTCGGTGGCTTCGATTGCAAGCCTGTTGCCGGAGAGCTGACTTATGGTCTTGAGCGTTTGGCCATGTACATCCAGGGCGTTGACAGCGTCTACGACTTGAAATTCAACAATCACGGCGTTTCATATGGCGACGTGTTCCACAAGAACGAAGTCGAGTTTTCAACCTACAATTTCGAGGTTGCCGACACAGCGGCCCTATTCGATGGATTTGCCAAGGCGGAAGCTGAATGCGGGCGTTGCATCGAGGCCAATATCCCGCTTGCAGCTTATGACCAGGCGATAGAGGCAAGTCACTTGTTCAATCTTCTCCAGGCGCGTGGAGTGATCTCTGTGCAGGAGCGTGCAAGTTACATTGGCCGAGTGCGCGATCTTGCCAAGGGCAGCTGCCAGGCATGGATGGAAAAAAATGGGTGGGCTGCGTGACCGATTTCCTGCTCGAACTTCGTTCCGAAGAAATTCCCGCGCGCATGCAGGACAAGGCACGCGAGGATCTGGCTCGTCTTTTTGTAGCCGAACTCGACAAGGCCGGATTGAAAGCGGCAGAAATCACGACTTACGCAACGCCGCGCCGCCTTGTCCTGATAGCGAGCAAACTGCCACTTGAAACTCCTGCGGTAAGCGATGAAATCAAGGGACCAAAATCTTCGGCACCGCCTCAGGCGCTTGAGGGTTTCCTCCGCAAGACAGGGCTGAGGCAAGACCAGTTGATCGACCGGGATGGCATTTATTTTGCGGTGATCGACAAGCCGGGGCGTGCGACTGCGACGATATTGGCAGAGGCAGTCTCGCACATTGTCCATGCATTTCCCTGGCCAAAATCACAGCGTTGGGGTGCCGCCTCTGCGACTACCGAATCGCTTCGGTGGGTGCGACCATTGCAGGGAATCATCGCGTTACTCGGCGATGATGTGGTCGACGTGGAAGTCAGCGGTGTTGCAAGCGGATCAACGACTACAGGACATCGCTTCCATCACCAGGGTGAGGTGACGATTGGCAACGCTGCCGACTACATGGTCAAGCTGCGTGCAGCACACGTGATTGTCGACCAGGAGGAACGTCGAGCGATCATCCGTGCAGGCGCCGAAAAGGCAGCAAGCGACGCCGGGTTGGCCCTCGTGCCCGACGAAGGTCTTGTGAACGAGAATAGCGGGCTGACCGAATGGCCAGTCCCGATGCTCGGGCGCTTCGATCCGGCCTTTCTCGCCGTTCCGCAAGAGGTCATCCAGCTCACTGCACGCGTCAACCAGAAATACTTCATTTGCCGGGATGCCGCCGGCAAGCTCGCCAACGCCTTTGTGTGCACTGCCAATATCGCGGCGAATGATGGTGGTGCTGCAATTGTAGCGGGCAATGAGAAGGTGCTTGCTGCACGACTGTCGGACGCAAAATTCTTCTGGGAACAGGACTTAAAGATTGCGCTTGAGACACAAAGTGCAAAGCTGGCGCAAATCATTTTCCATGAAAAGCTCGGGACAGTCTCCGACAAGGTCGAACGCGTGGCGGCGCTTGCACGCTGGCTGGTCGAGCAGGACATCGTCAAGGGCGTCAGCGCCGACGATGCGGAACGGGCGGCCCGTCTGGCTAAGTCTGACCTCGTGACAGGAATGGTTGGCGAGTTTCCAGAGTTGCAAGGCGTCATGGGAGGATATTATGCCCGAGCGCAAGGCGAGAAGGATGTCGTCGCCGACGCTGTGCGTGACCATTACAAGCCAGTGGGGCCCACAGATGACGTGCCATTGGCTCCCGTCAGCGTCGCAGTAAGCCTTGCTGACAAGCTCGATACGCTTGCCTGCTTTTTTGCTATCAACCAAGGTCCGACCGGTAGCAAGGATCCCTTTGCGTTGAGACGCGCAGGCCTTGGAGTCATTCGTCTGGCCTTGGCCAATGGGCTTCGCTTTGAAGTAGACATTGCGGCATCGAATGCGCTGGATGGAGGTCTGCTTCGCCGTCTTTCGAAATCGGGAGCAGCGAGTGACTACAATGGCGCTGCTGCAACTGACGTGCTCGCCTTCCTTGTTGATCGTCTGCAGGTCCAGCAACGCGAACTAGGCGTTCGACATGACCTGGTGAGCGCTATCTCCGATTCAGACCTGGTGCGGCTGCTGGCAAGGGTCAAGGCACTGCAGGCCTTTGTCACGACCGACGAGGGATCCAATTTGCTCGCAGGATACAAGCGCGCTGCCAATATCCTCAAGGCATCGGACGGTGTTGACGCATTTGCTCCTGCTCCGCCGAGTTTGACGGGCGAGGAAGCAACCTTGAAGGCTGCGCTCGACAAGGCCGAGCCCACAGCGGATGGGGCAGTTGGTGCCGAGGACTTTGAAGGCGCAATGGCAGCCTTGGCGAGCTTGCGCAAACCAATCGATTCCTTCTTCGAAGGCGTGATGGTCAACGATCCGGATCCGGACAAGAGGGCATTCAGATTGGGATTGCTCGCCAGGTTTCGGGATGCTGTCCACCGCGTGGCGGACTTCTCGAGGATCGAAGGCTAGGCCTAAACGAGCTTTATTTGATTGTGTTGATCCTGATCAACGCCAGTGCCCTCAATTGCGCGCTTGGTGAGATCTCCTGCCCCCCCAAAGGAAATCAACCATGGCCGTCATGCACCGCATTCGCGTCTACCATCTGTTCCTCGCTGTGACCGTTCTTGCGGCATATTTTACCGCTGAAGCCGGAATTATCCATGCGTGGCTTGGCTACGGTGTCGCAACCTTGGTCGTTTTTCGACTGATCTGGGCACTTAGCGGAGTTCCGCAGCTTGGCCTTGAACGATTCTATCCATCATTCAAGCACATGCACCTGAAAGGAGCCATGGTCCACCCGGCGATCAGTCGCACCTTGCTGGCCGGTATAGCCTTATCGGTCGTCGGCACGACCGGCACAGGCCTCGTGATGGATAACGGCCGGTCCATACAGGCCAGTTCGTTCAGTTCGAGTGCATTTTCTGGCGAAAGCGAGCAACATGAAGGTCGCGAAGATGAACGGGAAGAAGACGAAACAGGAGAGATGCTCGAGGAGATGCACGAATTGCTTGCAAATCTTGCGATGACATTCGTTGCCATGCACGTGCTTTATCTGCTCGCATTCAAGCGACCCTTGGCAAGATTCATGCTGTTTGCGAACAAATCCGGCAGTTAAAGAACTTCCAGACTTGACTCTGTTGCGCTGCACTGCACAACGCGCCCACTAAATTTGGTCGAGAAGAGGAATGGCTGCGGCATGACCCAATATGTGTATCGTTTCGGTGGCGGTGTTTCAGACGGAGATGCAACCGTCCGCGGCAACAAGAATATTCTTGGCGGAAAGGGGGCAAACCTTGATGGCATGGCCTCCATCGGACTGCCAGTTCCCCCGGGTTTCACGATCACCACCGAAATGTGCACGGCCTATTATGCAGAAGGCCAGGCGTTTCCTGACAGCGTGCGCACAGAAGTTGCAGCCGGCATTGCTCATATCGAGGCTGTGACCGACAGAATTTTTGGCGATCCAGCCAATCCTCTCCTTGTCTCGGTTCGGTCGGGCGCGCGGGTTTCGATGCCGGGGATGATGGACACGGTCTTGAACCTCGGACTGAACGACGTAACCGTGGAAGGCCTGGTTGTCTCGAGCGGAGACGCGCGCTTTGCCTGGGACAGCTACCGTCGCTTCATCCAGATGTACGCAGATGTCGTGCTCGAACTCGATCACGGTGCATTTGAAGAGGCGCTGGAGATCGCCAAGGAAGACCGGGGCATCTACCTCGATACCGAGCTGTCAGCTGACGACTTGAAAGCGCTCGTTGCCGAATACAAGAAGCTGGTCGAAAACCAGTGGGGCCAGCCGTTCCCGCAAGACGTCCATGCCCAGTTATGGGGTGCAATCGGAGCAGTGTTCGGTTCGTGGGAATCGGACCGCGCAAAGGTTTACCGTCGTCTCAACAACATCCCAGGCGACTGGGGGACGGCTGTCAATGTCCAGGCGATGGTTTTCGGAAATATGGGGGAGACATCTGCAACCGGTGTTGCGTTCACGCGTGATCCCGCCACCGGCGAAAATGCCTATTACGGGGAATATCTGATCAACGCGCAGGGCGAAGATGTGGTGGCTGGA
>JBATDO010000424.1:0-9647 GCA_049663505.1 Sphingorhabdus sp. | reverse complement strand
TCACCATAAAGCATACCGTTGATCGCAGCAAAATGCGCGTCTGATTTGCGCACGTTATTTGCTGGATATGCTTTTGCCCTTGTGGCTGCTCGCACAACTCGCTTTGCCGGATCCGGATGCGTACTGGCCCATTCCGGAACGCCTCCATCACTCATGCCAGCAACCTTTGCATCCACAGAAGTTTGCATGGCCAAGGACGTCAGCATAGATGACAAGGCAGTTGGATCATACCCTGCCTTGCTCAAGTAGCGGATGCCGAAATCATCCGCCTCCTCTTCCTGGCTCCTTGAATATTTCAGACTGAAGATCTGCGCCAATGCCCCCGAATATTGCTTCAGTCCACCGCCGACGGCGCCTAGCAGGCCACCACTATCGCCCAACAGTGCGCCGCCAATTGAACCGACAGCACCCAGGATACTGGCAATTGTAGCATTTTTCTGGCGCTTCTTGCTATGTCGTGCAGCAGTATGGCCGACCTCATGCCCGAGAACACCGGCCATTTCCGCTTCACTGTTGCACAGCGCTACCAATTGGCGGGTAATATACACATAGCCCCCCGGAATTGCGAAAGCATTGTTGACTGGCGAATTGAGCAACGTGACGTTGAAATCGCTTTCCGCATTGCCAAGCCCGGATTGCAAAGCGATATTCTTTCCCACCCTTACAACATATGATGTTTGAGGACTCTGGAGAGCTCCACCAAATTCCTTCAAAATTTCCGTATGATATTTTGCACCTTCGGCCTTTTCAGACGCGGAAAACTGCTTCGGACCCGCCCCAGCCTTGGATTGGGCAGCAGCAGGAAAGACCAGGTGCATGCTCACAACCGTCAAGGCGACTGCGCCAAGTGCTTGTAATTTCTTCGCTTTGAGCATTTTTTCTTACCTCAAACAGTATTGGAAAAAGACCAGAAAAATATGTGCTGCGCACACGGAAACTTTCGACCCATTCCATGATTTTGGCGCAGCTTATGCGCCCATGGACAAAAATTTCGTTCGGCGCTGGAGCATCAGTTCCTTGGCAGAAAAACCCGCAAGTGCGTCCAGCTCTTCACCAATCGCCATCCCCAGTGCGGCCGTTGCCATTTCATAGTCGCGGTGTGCACCGCCCATCGGTTCCTGGACGATCCGGTCAATCACGCCCAGCGATTTCAGATCGGCTGCAGTCATCTTCATTGCCTGAGCGGCATCTGCAGCCTTGTCACCAGTCCGCCATAAAATCGATGCACAGCCTTCGGGCGAAATTACCGAATATACGGCATGCTCAAACATCAACACACGATCTGCTGCAGCAAGTGCGACTGCGCCTCCTGACCCACCTTCACCCACTATGCAGGCAATCATTGGCACCCCGAGGCTCAGGCATTTTTCAGTCGAGCGAGCTATTGCCTCAGCCTGCCCGCGTTCTTCAGCTTGGATTCCGGGGAACGCTCCAGAGGTATCGACAAGACTGACGACCGGCAATCCGAAACGGTCAGCAAGCTCCATCAACCGGATTGCCTTACGATAACCTTCAGGTTTTCCCATCCCGAAATTATGGCGCAAGCGGCTTGTTGTGTCATCGCCCTTTTCATGTCCAATAAGCATGAGCTTGCGGCCGTTAAGCGTCGCCAGTCCACCCAATATCGCTTGATCATCTGCAAATGCTCGGTCCCCGGCAAGCGGGACGAATTCGTCAAAAATTGACGCTACGAAGTGCTTGAAATGCGGGCGTTCGGGGTGCCTTGCCACTTGGGTTTTCTGCCAGGCCGTCAGCTTCGAATAAATATCCCTCAGCTGCTTATCGGCCTTGTCCCGCAGTTTCCCAATCTCCGCACCAACATCAATTTCGCTTTCATCGGCTGCCTCCTGCAGTTCGATGATGCGCGCTTCCAAAGCCGCAATGGGCTTTTCGAAATCAAGAAAGACTGTCATGGATGCTGGGTTAGAACCTGTAGGCCTGCGGGTCAACGCGCCAAGTTGCGTTTTACCAGAGGATGGCGCTTATTGACCAGTTCAACCAGTTTTGTGCTGTCAACGTGCGTGTAAATCTGGGTAGTCGATATGTCCGCGTGCCCGAGCATTGCCTGCAACGCCCGCAAGTTTGCGCCACCAGCTAAAAGATGCGTTGCAAATGCATGGCGCAAAACATGAGGACTGACCTGACCAGGGTCTAGGCCTGCCTGTACTGCCAATGACTTGATTATCTGAAACAACCGAATTCGGCTTATATGTGCATTGCGCGAGGGGAAAAGGAACCGGGAGTCAGGAGGAACAAATGCTTGCCACGTCGCAACTGCCTGTCTCGCTCTGTCAGATATGGGCACGAGACGTTCCTTTGCTCCCTTTCCCATCAATATGACATACGGCCGATCGGACACTATCGAGTTACGCGGAAGTGCTACCAGCTCCGATGCGCGTAGCCCAGACCCATAAAGAAGCTCTATCAGCGCTGACAATCTAAAGTCGTTCGCTGCAGGCTTGGGCCGGGTTAAACGCCCTTCGATAGCCAAGAATATCATTTCAACCTGTTTGTGATCAAGTATTCTTGGAAGTCCGCGAGATTGAGTTGGTTTTGGAAGTGCAGCAGACGGATCCTCTTTGCGTAAACCTTCCTCGACGAGAAACCCATAGAAGCGCCGCAGAGCTGAAGTTTTACGGGCAATCGAGCTATTGGCCAGCCCATTCCACATGCTAGCCAAATAGGCGAGTTCCTGCTTATTGGCATCTGCAAGCCCACCATTTAATATAGTCGACGCACCTGCCAAATCGCCACGATACGCCGACAATGTATTGGTAGCGATGCCACGCTCAGCCACCATCATCTCCAAAAAGCGCTCAATTAGCCCATTATCTGATGATATCACTGGCCTGACACCTGCTGGGAATGCCGAGATTGTCAGCCAAATGTCACCGCTTCAGCCGCAATCATGCGCGCTTCGGCCTCCAGACCGACAATGCGAAGCGATCGCACGATATGATAAAGATGGCTTGCTGGAACCAAAGACCAGTTTGGTGCCTGCAGGCCACTTAAGACCATCAACGCGACTGTCCCTTGCTCTCCGCGTGCAGCAGCAGCGTTGATCGCGGTCGCCCATCGGGATTGTCTTGTTATGTTTGTCTCCAAGTCGCCGGCAAATTCTGCCTGCACCTCTGGATCAACTCGACCCAGACCAGCCAGACCAGCGAGCAGCATTGCTGACTTGTGACCATTTTCACTGTTGTCGTTGCCATTGAAATCATCAAGAGCCCCATATTCCACCGGAAATCCTGCCCCAGGCGACCCAACTGCGAGCAGGGCCCATCCTAGGGAGCCTTGGCTGACGATATTTGTCCACGCGGCAGCAGATGTGTCAAGTCCAGCAGTGAACATGGATGCCACCAAGCGATCGGTCTCTCCGGCGCCCTCACTTGAAGGTCGAATCAAGGCTGCCGACCGGGCGGTCAGGACAAGTGCTGAATGATAATCCGTGCCAGGTTTCGCGCTATCCCAGATTGCGGACATCGCAGCTATTTTTGCTGTTTCATCGGTTGCGGTATATGCTGCAGCCAGATTTTCGGACCGCGCGCGAAGAGCATCCGGCGCATCCACGTCATCGAAGACCTGAGCGTATAAATCAACCATATCGCGGTTCGACAAGACGCCCAAGGCAGCCGCTTCAGGGGCATATTTTGCGCGAATTGAAGCGCCAAACATTGGCAGCTGCGCACGCCAACCCGATACCTGGCGACCACTGCTACTGAACAACCTTTCGGGTGGCTCTAAACCTGTTGCCGACGCCAGGCCGAAGCGCCAGGGATTCATGCCTTGAGCCTTTTCCCATTCGATTTTTACAGAACGTCGACCGTTGATTCCAGCGCCAACCGCCTTTTCAGCGAGGAGATAATCAACTCCCCTTACCCAACCTTGAAAGCGACCCTGATTTATATACGCTGTGGCGTTGCCCTGATCTCCCGCCAACGAGGCGCAGATTGAACGCGACATTTTCCAATATCCATCGCCTACAGTTCGTACACCGCCCTCGAGCAACGGGCACATGCCCGCCAAATCACCATTTGCAAGAAAGGCCTGCATCGCAACTTGGTGGAGCCGCCTTGTATAGCTACCTGCATCAACCTGCTGAACAAGTTGTCGCGAAACGACCGAATCGCCCATCCGCAATAGCAACCAAGCCCGCTCAGCCGTCCAGTCAGCTCCATCAACTCCCCGCGGCGTGTTGGTTCGGCTCGCAAGCAGTCGGCGTCCCATGATTGCTCCCCACCGCGATGCGATCGGTCCGGTCGTGCGGATGAGAACCTGTTTCAGGAACTTTCCATCGGTGCTGCCGAATGCCTGAGCCGGAAATCCTCCTGCTGCGCTAGACATGATGCCGACGGCTTCCAAGGATCGCCGTGATGCAGGCGGAACATCGTATCGCAAGACCAGATCGTCTTCTTCATCCTCCGCTTCGTCTTCTTCCTTATTTTTCTTGCCATCCTCATCCACATCAGAGCGAGTATCGGCTGGAACCACCGGTGATACTGGAGCGTTTGGCGTAGCTCCTCCAGAAGTCGACGTACGGCTTGGGACTGGCGTTGGCGCTGGATCACCAAATCCAGGTGGTAACAAGGACTCTGGTCCTTGCTGCCCAAGAGCTGGTAACGCGAAAATCAATGTTGCCGCACCAATTGCCAGGACCACTGTTTTGGTTGTTGTATCAGTCAAGTCGCGAACCCACTTTTCCTTCCGGCACTGAGACCGGTATCTCTCTGAGTTGAAGTGGCCGCTCGCCCCCAAGATGTTCGAACCAGAAAAGCAGGGCTGTTGCCAATGTCGCCACAACCAACAGCCATTTCAAACCACTCTTCCCTACAAGTTCTGGTTTCATTGCCGACACAATCTGCTTTCCATCACGAATCCCACATTGCGGCAATTCACTTTCCGGTTACGCCTAGCCGATATATAGGCGTTCTCGCAATGGGCTCACAAGACCAACAATTCGACCATCCGGAAAACACCGGAGAAAGTCCAACCATCGATCGGCCAATCGTGCTTGTGGGCATGATGGGTGTCGGCAAGACCAGCGTTGGCAAACGACTGGCATCTCGACTGGGGTTGAAATTTGTCGATGCAGATGAAGAAATCGAGTCTGCAGCCGGCATGAGCGTCGCCGAAATATTTGAAAAGTTTGGCGAAGCCTATTTTCGCGATGGAGAACGGCGTGTCATCGCTCGATTGATAGATGGAACACCCAAGGTGATCGCGACAGGTGGAGGTGCTTTTGTAAACGACGAGACACGGACACTTATTTTGAAACGCGCGTTATCGATATGGCTGGATGCGGACGTGCGCGTGCTGGCGGAGCGGGTTGCGCGCCGCAGTCACCGTCCACTTCTGCGCGATCGTGACCCCGTGGAGGTGTTGACCGAGCTTGGCAAGGTCCGAAACCCGATATATGCGACCGCCGATATACATATTCGTAGCGATGCATCTCCACATTCGCGCACTGTTGAGAATATCTTGAAGGCACTTGATCGATGACCCCAGCCCGATGACCATAGTTACCGTGAATTTGGCTGAACGGCCTTATGATATCCATGTGAAGGTTGGCATCCTCGAAAATGCCGCCAAATTCCTTTCCCCTTATGCGCGCGCGGGGCGCTTACTGGTCGTTACGGATTCAAATGTTGCAATACAGATTTGGCCAAGATTTGAGGCGATGTTATCGGCTGCGGGAATTACGCCAGCCTTATTCACCCTTCCTAGCGGCGAGGAAGGAAAAAGTTGGGCGCAACTCGAACGACTGACTGACTGGATGTTGACAAATCATGTCGAACGCAGCGATCACGTTGTTGCACTTGGCGGAGGTGTCGTCGGCGATATTACCGGTTTTGCTGCACATATCGTCAAACGCGGCTGTTCCTTTGTACAAATTCCAACGACGCTTTTGGCCCAGGTCGATAGTAGTGTTGGTGGCAAGACTGCGATCAACAGCCGATCTGGTAAAAATCTGGTCGGGGCCTTTCATCAGCCTTCATTAGTGCTCGTCGATCCCGACGTACTTTCTACCTTGCCCGAACGACAAGTCGCAGCCGGATTTGCAGAGGTGATCAAGTACGGTCTAATTGATGATCCCGATTTCTTCTCCTGGTGCGAAACCAATCTGGACGCATTTTTTGCGGGGGATACAGAAACCCGCGAACATGCAATTGTCCACTCGGTGCGAAGCAAATCGCGGATTGTGGCAGCTGATGAACTGGAGTTGACCGGGACAAGAGCCCTGCTCAATCTTGGTCATACATTTGGACATGCCTTGGAGGCCGATACGGGTTTTTCTGATCGATTATTTCACGGCGAAGGGGTCGCTGCGGGAATGGCGCTGGCGTTTCGATATTCTGCACGACTGGGGCTATGTAAAGCCAACGATGCCACGCGCGTTACCGATCTACTCGACCGTGCACGACTGCCAACCACCCTGCGCCAGGCGCGTGTAACGGCAAATGGCACACAGCTTGTCGAACACATGCTTAATGACAAGAAGATGAGTGGAGGAACACTCCCTTTCCTCTTGGCACGCGGCATTGGCAAAACCTTCCTGAGCAAGGACGTGGATTTGGATGACATTGAAACATTTCTGAACGAGCAGGCGCGACTCTAGTTCGTCAGGAAATCATCAGGTCCCTCACCGCCAAAGATATGATGCTGGCCCGCATGCATGTCGCCAGTTTCGAACTGCGCTGATAGTCTTGCATTGTCACGGTGGCGGAACTCCTGGACTATATCAGCGATTTGGGCCTTGCTTGTGCCAAGCGATTTGAGTGCGTCGACTGACATACGAATCGATGATTCGAAGACTTCCCGGACAATCGTGATGTCGGCGTCGGCCATCAGCCGGATGGCTTGCTGACGATCGTGAGCACGGGCGAAGATGCGCGTGCTCGGAAATGTTTGCCTGACGGGAATTAGTGCTTCAGCATCCAAATCACGGTCATCGATACAGAAAAATATGGCACATGCCTTTTCTGCACCGGCACGTTGCAACAAATCAATACGCGTGCCGTCACCGTAAAAGACCTTTCGACCGAACTCGCCGCTCAAATCAATGGTCTGGGGATTGATGTCGATAAGGGTCACACTGCGACCGGCAGCCTCCATCACTTGCGCCACCGTTTGACCAAAACGCCCGTGACCGACTACAATGACGTTCGCTTGTACGGCCAACTCTGGGTCATCGAGACGCACGTCGCCGGCTGTCTTTTTTGCTGCGAGCTTGCCTGCCAAAATCATCAAAAACGGCGTCGAGGCCATCGACAAGGTCACAACTGCGCCGAACAGACTAGATGCCTCGGGTTCAATCAGCATGGCTTGTTGGGCTGCAGTGAACAAGACGAACCCGAACTCACCTCCCTGGCTCAGCAAAAGCGCCATTATGATCGATGCACTGCTGGTCAGGCCAAAGAATCGGCCAAGCAGGAATATTACGCCCGTCTTGACCGCAATCAGTGCCAATGCCAGGCCCACTACCAAAAGCGGCTGGGCTGCAATCACGTCGAGATCGAGCAGCATTCCAACCGCTAGGAAAAACAAACCAAGCAATATCGATCGAAACGGATCGATGTCGGCCTCCAGCTCATGCCTGTAAGGTGACTCGGCAAGCATCACCCCGGCAACAAAAGCACCCAGTGCAGGTGAAACTCCGATCATCTGCATGACCGCCGAACTGGCACAAACCGTAAATAGCCCCGTGACTATAAATAGCTCTCGCTCTGAAATCTTTCCAACCAGTCGCAAGAGCGGCGAAAGAAAAAAGCGTCCAGCTAATACAAGGCCAGCAATTGCAAGAATTGCGTAAACCACCAGGAGCCATCCGCCTACAGCTCCTTCAGGAGCAGGTGCACGCGAAAGCGCTGCAACAATTGTCAACAGTGGCACAATCGACAGATCCTGGAACAGCAGTATCGAAAAGCTTTTTTCTCCATAATCGGTTTTGAGGCGTCCGCGCGACTGCAGCAGTGGCAGCACCTGTGCAGTCGACGACAATGCAAGTGGCAAGCCCAAGACGAGCGCCGCTTCCCAGCTGAATGTCGGCATGAATGTTAGGATGACACCAAACATGGCCACACCGCACAGCGCAACCTGCAATGGACCGAACAACAATATGTCCCGCCGCAACAACCACAAGCGCTTCGGGGAGAGCTCAAGGCCTACGAGAAACAACAGCAAGATAATGCCGATTTCGGCATAGGAAAGTATCGTTTCGGCATCGCTCGCAAGGCCCAGGCCATCAGGCCCGATCACGATTCCCGCGACCAAATAGCCCAGGACTGCCCCAAGCCCAAGCCGCCGGAATATCAGCACTGCAACCAACGCGGCACCCAATAAGACGACCCCGCCCATCATGACGTCGGCTACCAAGTGATGCGAGGCTTCTTCCATTATCTTGGCCCCATCAAGGTATCAGTTGCCAGAAGGAGCGCGTCATATGGTAGCAATATAGCTGCATGCCGAGAAGGATAGTCTTTGGCAGGCGACAAGACAGCGAGTTCAGGCCAAATGTCGGGCATGTTCGACAGTCCGGACAGGGCATTGGCTACGCCGTTGCGCACATGTGTAATTTCTTTGCGCTCCAACCCCACTGCCCGGCTGCGCAATATAGCCGCAGATGCCTGACCAAGTGCACAGGAGTTTGCGCGCACCGCCAGGTCCGAAATTTTCCCGAGCGTGTCAATTGTCACGTCCACTTGGATGCGGCTGCCGCAAATCGGTGACCGAGACTCGGCCGTTCCATCTGGCTTTTCCAGATGGTCACCAGCGACGAGCGATGATGCCAGTCTCAAAATGTCACGATTATAAAGTGCAGAGCTCATCACTCCGCCGATTCAGCTTCCGCACCTGATTCGCTGCGCCGCTCCCGAACAAAGGCAGACATTGCCTCACTGCTCGCATTCAGCAAAGGATAGGTTCGCGAGTTCGTCATCCACTCGGGACGCGGCTCGTCACCTCCGAACAATGTTTCTGATCCCATCACAAGCAGGAGAAAAATGAGAGTTGCGAATATAAGGCCTTTGAGCAGACCAAAGCCAAATCCCAACACCCGGTCTATCGGACCTAGAACAGACTTGCGCGATTTTGATCCAATCGACCTCGCAATCCAGCGACCCAGTGCATAGATGACGACAACAATCGCAAGAAATGCCAGGACTGCCGCTCCAGCCTCGGTACCAACGGTTTCGCTCAATGCAGCGGTTGCTGGTCCGTGCAGGACACGGATAGCTGCAATTATCATGATCCATGCGATTAATGACAATGCTTCCTGCACAAAGCCACGCAGGAACCCCATGATGGCGCCGCTACCGAGCAGGAAAAGAACTATGATATCTAATGCGGTCATGCCGCGTTAGCTAGCCTCGGCCAAGCATATGGTCAACGAGATTGGCAAGGGTCTTAAACTCTTGTGTCGAGATCCCGGCCTGCGCTTTCACTGCCGGTGGCACCAACGCGCGACCAAACCCGAGCTTTGCCGCTTCCTTCAGGCGCAATGCACTATGTGCCACCGGCCTGACCTCCCCAGAAAGCGCCACTTCAACAAAAAGTACAGCATCGGACGGCAATGGTCGCTCTGCCAGGGCCGACACCAGGGCGGCCGCAACTGCCAAGTCGGCAGCTGGATCTGAAATCCGGTATCCACC
>JBATDO010000423.1:0-31728 GCA_049663505.1 Sphingorhabdus sp. | reverse complement strand
GCATCACACCCTCCTCTATTGTCTCGAAAGCGGTCTTAAGCCGCCCTGCCAAGCGTCATCATAAGCGATACCCCGAAATATTCGGATGACAATTGCTAATAGCTGCCGTGAGCGAGCCTAATTTTTCAGCGCATCCGCCTCGCACTACACATGGCGCCGTCCCCACAGTGCGACAGGAATAAGCGAGGCGACGATATGGCAGAAGCGGAATATGACTTTGTAATCGCTGGCGGCGGTGTGAACGGGTTGGCATGTGCTGCCACCCTGGCGCGCAAGGGCCTCAACATATGCGTGGTCGAGCGCAATCCGTGGGTGGGAGGCGGCGCGGTCACTCGAGAAGTCACCCTTCCCGGCTTCAAGCACGATCTTTACGGGTCATCCCATGTATGGATCCAGTGCAACCCCGACTTTAAGGAAATGCGTCCCGAACTGGAAAAAATGGGTCTCAAATACATAGAGCCAACTGACCATATCACTGGTCATCCCGACAAAGGTGGTGGACCGGGGATAGTAATTTACAAGTCTGTCCAGAAGACCTGCGCTTCGATCTCCGCATATTCGCAAAGAGATTCCGATCGTTACCGTCAAGTGTACGAGGATTTTGAACAGGTGCGTGAAGGATTCATAAAGGCCTTCTTCTCGCCTCCGGCAGCCCCGTCTGCGCTCGCAAGCGCCCTTGAAACCAGCGACGCAGGCCTTCGTCGATTGCGTGAATTTTCCATGTCCGCGCGCGCCTGGGTCGAAGCAAATTTCGAGAATGATTTCGTTAAGGCGGTAATGCTCAACTGGGCGCTGGCACCTCAAATTTTGCCTGACCAGGAAGGAGCAGGCCAATCCTTTTATATCATGATCCCTGCCATCCATTATTATGGACAGGCAATTCCTGAAGGGGGAAGCATGGAACTGCCGAAGGCCATGGCGCGATATGTCGAGGCCAAAGGCGGGACGGTGCGCCGCGAGGCGCCAATCGCCAGTTTCCTCATTGAGCATGGCCGCGCGGCCGGAGTAACATTGGAAGACGGGACCGTCATTCGGGCACGCAGGGCAGTGGTATCGGCGCTCGAGCCAAAGCAAACTTTTCTCAAGTTTGTGGGCGAAGAGCATCTTGACCCGGAATTTGCGCAAATGGTCCGGGGCTATTCGTTCGGCAAGATCAGTATCTGCCGCGCGCAGCTCGCGCTTTCAGAAGCCCCAAAGTTCGCCAATGGCGTCGACATGAGTGACTGTCCTTTCCACCGCATCGTGGATTCCATGGAACAGATGATTAATTTCTACGCGGAACTCGCAACGGGAAAACCACCGAGCGATCCGTTCTTGTGGTCGGCCTGCTGGACGAAGCTAGATCCAACACGGGCCCCCGAAGGCAAGCACACGCTGATAGTGGACACTTATGTATCGAACTGGCTCGCGGATGGCCGGACATGGGATGATATCGGCGAACAATATGCCCGCGAGGTCCTGATTCCGAAGCTGCAGCAATATGCCCCCAATATCAACGAGCGAACCATCCTGGGGATGTATGTGCAACAGCGTCATACCTTGGAAGATGCCAATCCGTGCTTCGTCGATGGCACGACCAACGGCGGCGAACGCATTGCTGCCCAACTGGGCGCTTTTCGGCCCTTCCCCGGCTATGCGCATTACCGCTCGCCGATACGCGACCTCTACATGACCGGTCCACATTGCCATCCAGGCGGCGGCATCTCGGCCGCGGGCACCATTACGGCGCGAGTGATGCTCGACGACATGGGCATTGAACCAGCCGATTTCTGGTAACATTTCAAGAAAGGAACAAGTGATGACCGCTTCCAAGAAGATCGACAAATATACTGCGCTTGTCATGCAACCCCATGTCTGCGTTGCCGATGACAGGGCGGGTATAAAGAAGAACCTCGACCGGGCGTTGAACATGATCGACTTTGGAGTAGGCTACTTCTGGGAGCTGCCGGCCAAGCTGGCTGTGTTCCCGGAGTATTTCCTCCAAGGCGTCACCACTCCTGGCAAAGGTGAACACGGCATCGACAGCTTCATGAAGAAGGCCATCACCCTCGACGGCCCCGAAATGAAGCAGCTCGGCGACAAGGCGCGCGAATATGGAATTTATATCGCTGGGGGCGGCGTTATCGAGAAGGTTCCTGAATTCCCTGATCGTTGGTTCAATACTGCCTTCATCATCGGCCCATCAGGTGAGGTCGTCCTCAAATATCACAAGTGGCATATCCCCGCGTCGATAGGCCTTGGCACCAGTCCGCATGACATCTTCGACGAGTATTGCGAGGTCTTTGGTGGTGATATCACCACACTCTTTCCCGTCATCGATACAGAAATTGGCAAGCTTGGAACCATGACCTGCCATGATGGCTGCACACCAGAGGTTTCTCGTGCGCTTGGATATAATGGTGTCGAAGTAATCTGCCATCCGGTGGCACTGCAGGAAGTCGAAGGCGTTTCCGAGCCTTGGGATTTCTGGGTGTTCACCCGCCGCACGCGCGCTCATGACAACATGGCCTATGTTCTCGGGTCGAACTGGGGCACTGTCGATTATGATTTTTATCCGCGTGCCTTTTGCCCCGGCGGCAGTTTCGGCATTGATTATACCGGCATGATGATGCGCCATGCACCATATCCCCAGGAACAGGTGTTAGGAATTACGATCGACATTGAAGGGCTTCGCGAACATCGATCGCGCTGCAACCACAATACCTGGGTTGATGTAAGAACCGAAGGATTTCGGCAGATCTATGAAAAACCCATTTATCCCGCGAACCAGTTTCCCAGCGGACGACCGCCAAGGACGCTGGCTGACAAGATGGGACCCGTGAAGGAAGTTTTCCGCGATCTTTATGGTCGCGGCCAGTTTACACCTCCCTTCGGCATGAACGTTGAGGACATGGCAATGCAGCATGAGCGCCGTGTCAAGGCAGCGCAGGCCATTGGCACACTCAAACGCGACAACTGAAGAAGGGTACCCCATATGCGCGTCGTAAGTTCGCTCGCCGACATTGATTTTTCCATTGGTCGCATCACACGCGATGGACGCAACCTGGTCGTCGAGAGCAGCCAGGGCAGTACTATCGCAACCAAGGTAGCCGTAACACCGCATGACGCACTGCGATCGGTCGTTGCGTTGGTTACCAGCCCACCCTTTTGGCTGTTCCTAGCGGCGCTTCCGTTCAACATCGTCTTTGGCAATTCCGTCGGCAGAAATACATCATGGGAGGAGCGGCGTATTCGGACAGGGCTCAACAAGCCATGGTGACATTTCAACGGGTCATCTTGGCATGACAATATTGTGCTTCGGCGAGATGCTGATACGCCTGGCTCCTGCCACAGACGCCGGGCTAGCCGAGACCGAAATGCTGAAAGTCGAAGTGGCTGGGGCAGAAGCAAATGTAGCTATATCCCTCAGTTCGTTTGGCACGCCAACGCGCATGGCAACCGTTGTGCCTGACAATGCCCTGGGCCGCCGGGCACTGCGCACGCTTGGTAGCTGGAAGGTAGACGCGAGATACTGCCTCACACGGAAAGGCCGTATGGGCCTCTATTTCATTGGTTCGCCAAGAGATGGACGTGAGGGCGACTTCTTTTATGACCGTGCAGCCTCCGCCTTTGCTTGTAATGCAACGGCCATCGACTGGAATGCCGCGCTACATGACGTCGACTGGTTGCATATATCAGGCCTTACAGCAGCGCTTGGCGATGTTGCTGTTTCGGCAATGCGAAATGCGATAGGTACCGCACGGGCAAAAGGCGCGGCGATCTCCTTCGATTGCAATTTCCGGCCGCAATTATGGGAAGGCCGCCGTGACGAGGCGCGCACTTTGTTCCGTGAGTTTGCCAACGCCGCAACTCTGGTCTTTGCCAACGAATGGGATGCGCAGCTGATCCTTGGCGACGAGGTTGGGCAACAGGACTCAATGACAATGCTTGGCGCTCTCCCCTCCACGCGCTGGATCGCTTCGACCGTTCGGACCTTTAATGAATCCGGCTCAAACCTAGGCGCAGTGCTTTCCAGCCGACACGGCACGACTGAAGTTTGTGCGACCACCATCACTCCATTTGTTGAACGAATTGGCGCGGGCGATGCTTTCGCCGCGGCACTTCTCCATGCACTGGCTAGCGGTTGGGATGACGAGGTTTCGTTGCGCTTTGCGCACCGTGCATGCCTGATGAAGCACTCTCGACGAGGAGACTACAGCACTTTTTCGGCCGAAGATGTCCTCCAAGCTGTTGCCGATGCCCCCCCAACCAGCGCCCATTAACTGCGAAGTATCACGCACCGGCCCTGCATCGAATCCGCATTTGCTCGCGAGACTCGAGCTCTAGCGATCAGCATCAAAATTGCTCCCGCTTGCGGCCAGATAGGTCAATATGACAATAAGGATCATTGCATCGGCAAAGCCTTGGGACGCATATAATATCCCCAAGATCGTAAACCGACGTCGGCGAATGTCGTTCAGCTACTGCATTATCATCGGCAAATCCGCAACGGATGCGAGCAATGCACTACCAATGCCAGAGCGTCCCGTCCTCGAGGCGATTGACCGGCAAATACGCTCGCTTGTAAGGATATTTTGCAGCCAGCTTTTCGTCTATATCAACACCGTGACCTGGAACATCTCCGGGGTATAGCATGCCCTTTTCGAACCGATAGGCATGCGGAAACACGGCATCAGTCAGATCTGTGTGGCGCATGTATTCCTGGATACCGAAGTTGGGTACCCAAAGGTCAAAATGGAGTGCTGCTCCTAAGCAAATGGGCGAGAGGTCAGTTGCTCCATGGCACCCCGTCCGCACCTGGTACAGCGAAGCCAGGTCGGCGATTCGCCTGAGATGCGTGATGCCACCGGCATGCACGACGGTTGCACGAATATAATCAATCAACTGGTTCTGGATCAGGTCTTTGCAGTCCCAGATCGTATTGAAGATTTCTCCGACAGCGAGCGGCGTAACGGTGTGATGTCGTATTAACCGAAAAGCTTCCTGGTTTTCGGCTGGTGTTGCATCTTCCATCCAGAACAAGCGATAGGGTTCGAGTGCTTTACCAAGCCGTCCGGCCTCGATTGGCGACAGGCGATGATGGACGTCGTGCAGAAGGTGGTGATCGAAACCAAACCGGGTCCGCAGCGCTTCGAAAAGCTTGGGTGCATGATCGAGATATTTCTCTGTCGACCAGACATTTTCGGTTGGCAAATCGCCGTCAGCCGGCTCGTAATACATTTTTTCTTTCGCGACGCCATAGGTCGAGGCTAGGCCGGGGACGCCAGACTGGGCCCGTATCGCCTTGTATCCCATCTCGACATATCGTGCGACCTCGTCTGAGGTCTCTTCGATATCTCGTCCGTTGGCATGTCCATAGACCATGACGGCATCACGGCTTTTTCCGCCGAGAAGCTGATAGAGTGGCATGCGTGCAATCTTCGCCTTGATGTCCCAAAGCGCAGTATCGACAGCTGCAATCGCACACATGGTGATCGGTCCGCGTCGCCAATAAGCTCCGCGATACAAATAGTGCCAAATATCCTCGATGCGATCTGCATCGCGCCCGACAATACAGGGTATGACATGGTCCTGCAAATAGGAAGCAACCGCCAGTTCGCGACCATTTATGGTGGCATCTCCTATCCCGTAGACTCCCTGATCCGTCTCGATTTTGAGTGTGACAAAATTGCGACCTGGGCAGGTAATTATGACTGTTGCGCGGGTAATTTTCATGGATGTTTTGACTACTTTGTGTATGACTATTCCAATCGCTAAGACAGGAGTGACACCTTGACAAATCGCAGTTTTTTATCTGGCCAATTAGCCTACCTCATGGTCAGGTGACGGGTGTCAAGAAAGCTCCCTCCCCTGCTCGCGTTGCGGGTTTTCGAATGTGCAGCGCGCCACTTGAGTTTTACAAGAGCGGCGGAAGAATTATGCGTAACCCAGGCAGCCGTTAGCCATCAGATCCGCGCCTTGGAAGAATGGTTCGGCCAATCACTATTTCTTCGATTGAACCGTGCGCTCAAATTGACCGATGCCGGCGAACGGCTGGTCGGCCCGTTAACCGGTGCCTTCGACATCATGGCAGACATAACCGCTGACGTTGCGGCCGGGGATGACCGACAGGTGCTGAACGTGGCAGTGCTTGATAGCTTTGCCAGTGTCTGGATCCTTCCTCGCCTGGCAAATTTCCATCGGCGGTTCCCAGACATTGATTTGCGCTTCGTGGCACGGCCGATTGAAGAGGATGCGCTAGCTGCCGGCGATGCAGATGTCGAGATTCGTTACGGACAAGGTCATTGGTCCGGCATGCACGTCTACGAATTTCTGCAGGAAGATATCTTCCCCGTTTGCAGCCCTTCACTTCTCGAAGGATGCGATCCGCCACTCGAACTGGCAGACCTTGCGCGGTTCGATCTCCTTCACGATGTCATGGCGATCGATTGGCAACATTTCTTGCTGCATTTCGGCGTGACATCGCTGAACGTGCGCAGGGGATTCGGCTTTAGTCATTCCCATCTCGTCATCCAGGCCTGCATCGCCGGAAACGGCTTCGCACTGGGCCGCGAAGCGCTGGTTGCAACCCATCTTGAACGCGGAGAACTCGTTCGACCGTTCCAGGAGTCAATGCCGTCCGATCAGTCCTATTACTTTGTCTGCAGGCATGACGATGCAGACTCTGCAGCTGTTAAGGCGTTTTCCTACTGGCTTATGGACGAAGTTGAAGCGCTTGGACTTAGAACGATCACAGGCGAAGCATGACCGAGCGTGGCTCGGTGAATGCCTTGAGTCCCTCGATGCCGTGTTCGCGTCCGAGCCCGGAATGCTTCACTCCGCCAATTGGCATGGACAGTTCTGGAATTCCATGGTCGTTGATCCAAATTATCCCGGCCTCCACGTCACTCGCGAGACGCAAAGCCCGGCTTGTATCACGTGTCCACAGGCTGGCAGCCAGTCCGTAGTTGCTGTCATTAGCCAGCTTCAAAGCTTCGCTCTCACCTTCGAAAGCGGTCACCACGACAACAGGGCCAAACACCTCGTTCTGGACAATTGCGCTGGAAGGAGCGGCGTCGACAATTACTGTGGGTGAATAATAATGGCCATATTCACCGAACCGCGATCCACCGGTTACCACTTCTGCGCCGTCGGATCGTGCATCTTCAACCATCATGTGTACCCGATCGCGGTGCGCTCTGCTGATTAACGGGCCCATCGTGCTTTGAGGATCAAATCCCGGCCCAAGGCGATAAGACCGGGCAAGGAAGGTAATCGCTTCGACTACCTCGTTGAAGACCTCGCGTTCAGCATAAAGCCTCGATCCTGCAACGCATACTTGTCCTGCATTGGAAAATATTGCTTCGGCTGCGGCCCCGATAGCCATTTCTAGATCTGCATCGGCAAAAATGATGAATGGTGACTTTCCGCCGAGTTCAAGCGAGACACGTGCCACGTTCTCAGCGCTGTCGACGAGAAGGCGACGTCCAACCTCTGTTGAACCGGTAAACGAGATTTTGCCCACGCCGCGGTGACGCACAAGCGTTGCACCGACATCGCTTCCGGTACCCGGAAGAATGTTGACCACTCCTTCGGGAACACCTGCCTCCTGCAACAGTGCACATAGGTAAAGCGATGAAAGGGGCGTAAGTTCGGCGGGCTTGAGAATGCACGAGCAACCGGCCGCAAGCGCTGGTGCGAGTTTCCAGGCAGCTGCAACCAGAGCTCCATTCCAGGGAGTTATGAGGGCAGCAACGCCGATCGGGTCTTCACGCACAAAGCCATGATATTGCCTGCCTGGAACCGATGGCTCAAAAAGCCGCCCTCCAAGCTTGGTTACCCAACCGGCATAGTAACGGAAGGTTTCTGCAGCATGTGGTATTTCACCGCAGAGCGCACTGCCGAACAATTTTCCGCCATTGATTGTTTCCAATTCTGCAAGAATTTCGGCATCCCGCAATATCAAGTCAGCAACCTTGAGCAGGATCCCCTGCCTCTCTGCGGGAGTTTTGCCTCGCCAGCGTCGATCATCAAAGGCAGCGCGTGCAGCCTGGACTGCATCTTCGACATCTGCTGCCGTGGCAGAGAACACTTCGCCAATTTGTTGCTCGCTGGCCGGATCAAAACATGGAAGAACCGTGCCACGCCGACCGGCCTTCCATTGCCCGCCGAGGAGGAAGTTTCGGGTGGTTGCCAAATAGCTGGTCGTCGAAGCAGACAATGCATGCATAACTCGTCAATCCTTCATGTAGGACAAGAGGGCAGCAATTACCCGGTCGTTCTGATCTGGCCGACCAACAGTGATACGAAGACAGCCAGCTGGACCGCCGGCATTCACCGGTCGGGGGATAATCCCGCGCGATTCAAGAAATTTGGCAGCTCCGCCAGCATCATGGCCCTTGGCCTCAAAGCGCAAAAGGTAGAAATTGGCAGCCGAAGAGATGAACTCCATCCCGCTGGCTGCGAGCGAAGCTTCTATCCGCGTGAGCTCGACACTGTTTTCTCGGCGCACCCGTGCGGCATGGTCCGTGTCGAGGACCGCCGCCTCTGCGGCAGCTAACGCCGCCGAGTTGGCGTTGAACGGGGTACGGATACGTTGTATTGCATCCACTATTCCTGGCGGCGCGTACATCCAGCCAATGCGCAAGCCGGCGAGCCCATAGAGCTTCGAGAACGTCCGAGTCATCACGACATTTTCTCGTGTTTCGACAAGTTGCTCGCCTGCGTCGAAGTCATCTGCTTCCACATAATCGGCATAGGCTCCATCAAGGAGCAGGATGACGTTGCTTGGTATCCCGTCAGCGAGTCGATGGAGATCGTTCCTTGGCATATATTGACCAACGGGGTTGTTCGGGCTGGCGACTATGACGATCTTCGTTTTCGGCGTGATCGCAGCCAATATGCGGTCTGCGTCGGGACGCAGACCCGGTTCGTCGGCAACGATGATCCGGGCGCCCTGCACCTTCGCGTGGATGAAAGCCATTGCAAAGCTGTATTGACTAAGGACAACGTCGTCACCCGGCTCGACAAAGGCCCGGATGACGAGCTGGATCAATTCCTCCGACCCGTTGCCGCAGACGATGGCGCTGGCATCAATGGAATGTACTGCAGCGAGTGCACCGCGCAGCGCCCGCTGCGACCCATCCGGGTAAAGTGCCAAGCGATCAGCCATGCCTTTATAGGCCGCTATAGCACTGGGGCTAGGTCCAACCATTGATTCATTTGACGAGAGCTTGAGCGGCTTAACCACTCCTGCGATTTCCTGCTTGCCTTGCTCATATGGAGCCAAACTGCTCACGCCGGCAGTGGGGCATGGTTTAGGCTGATTTGTCAATTGAACGCCCATTCTAGCCTCAATTCTCTTGCGCAAATACTGGGGGGCGGATGATAAATGGCCAAGGCGATGCCATGTCGGGTGTCGGCACCTCTATCAGCGCTGGTGCGCGACGTTCGAGGGCGGCTTTGACTGCATTCTCCAGTTCGACTGGGGAACTCACCCTTTCGCCCCTGATCCCAAAGCTCTCGGCAAATTTCACGAAATCGGGATTTTTGAGATCAGACGCGATAAGCCGCCCACCGAACCATTCCTTCTGTTGGCGCTGGACATTTTGAAACTTGTTGTTGTTGAAAAGGATGGTCACAAGGGGCAAATTATATTGTGCCGCCGTGGCCATTTCGTTGGCGGTGAACATAAAGCCCCCGTCGCCAGCGATGTTCACGACCGCCTTGTCGGGGTGGGCGGCCTGGACCCCGAGCGCTGTCGCATAACCATAGCCAAGGGTACCTTGATACCCGCAATTGATCAGCGAGCGCGGTTTGTATACCGGGAGCGTGTACCAAGAGGCATAACCACATTGGGTGATCTCGTCGACGAAGATCCCGTCATCAGGGAGCGCGCGCCGAATGGCTTCGAGATAGTCGAATTGAGGCTGGACCAAGGCGGCGATCTCGCCGCGTACACGTTGCTTCACGCCCATCAACTCGTCGTGGCGTGAGTCGGCCGGCACGGAGATATTTTCCAAGGCCACGAGTAACGCCGGGACAGCATCGGCAGCATCGGCGTGTATGCGAATATCAGGGGCCTTCACCCTATCAAACTCGTCACTGTCGATATCGATACGGATGATCTTCATATCGGGACCAATGCCCCAATACAAATACTGCTGTTCCATGCGAGAACCCAGCCCGACGATCACATCGGCTGTTCTCCAAAGGTCATTTCCCGCTGGAAACATTTGCGAAAGATGACTGCGGTCGCTGACAACACCCCGGCCACTCCGAAATGCAATGACAGGTGCCTGTAGAAATTGCGCGAGCCGTTCAACGTCCATTCCTGCTGCAAGAGCTCCGCCACCAGCAATAATGAGAGGCCGCTTCGCGCCAGCCAATAGCTTGGCGGCCTCCTTGATCGCTCCCATGTCAACTGCTGGTGCAGTTGGAATGATTGCTGCTGGCCGAATCTGCACGTCGCCACTTTGCGCCATGATATCCATCGGCATCTCAAGGCTGACGGGGCGCTGGCGACCACCCAGCATCTGTTTAAAAGCCTCGTTGACCAGTTCTGGCGCAGCCTGTGGCGTCATGGCACGGTCCGCCCATTTCGTAAGCGTGCGCAATGTCGCGAGTTGATCGGGCAATTCGTGCAGGTATCCTATGCCTTTGCCCAGGCCTTGAGACGGAATTTGTCCAGTAAGGCACAGTACTGGAGCATTCGTCGCGTATGCAGTACATAACGCTGCCGTACTGTTTAGAACTCCAGGCCCTGGGACAACGGCGTAGACGCCGGGCCGTCCGGTTGATCGGGCATAGCCAAATGCCATATAGGCAGCTCCCTGCTCATGACGCGAACAGAACAGGTTCAATTTGTTACCCGCCTTGAACATCGCATCAAAGAAATAGTCGAGCTGCCCCCCTGGCAAACCGAAGACCGTGTCGACGCCGTTCGCGCGGATTTGTGTTAAGAGCGCTTCGGCCCCGGTCATTTCTGTCATTTTTGCTGTCGATCCCATTAGTTTGACTGTCACGCAGGACGCCCTCCCTTCGGGTGCGCCCGCATCTCCCTGCTGCAGTCGTTTTCGACATTTGGTCGGGTTCGGACAATTGAAACAAACTGCCCCTACGGATTAGCTTGCCTAATTTGGCTCGCCTTATCCGATCAGTTCGGAAGGTACTCCATAGCAGCGCTGAGCATAGATCAGCGGCCGGCCACTGCCGGAAATACGCACTTCTTCGACTTCGCCAAACAGAACATGATGCGTCCCAACCTGCCGGCGCAGGGCGATGCGACAATCAAAAGAGACCAGCGCTTGTTCCAGGAGCGGCGCGCCTGTCACACCGACATCCCATCGGGCACAGTCAAACCGTGCCTCGCCGACCTGTCCTGTTCGTCCTGCAAAAACATCGGACACCTTTGTTTGGTCCTCACCAAGGACATTCACAGCAAAGACGCCATTGCCAATGATCGCGTCGGACCCTCCACTTCTTGCATTGATACAGATAAGCAAGGTTGGCTTGGCGGTGTCGGCAGAAACCGACGCCATCGCCGATACGGTCAATCCCGCCCGGCCAGCCGAACCATCGGTCGTGATGATGTTAACCGTTGCTGCTGCTCGGCTCATGCCTTCAAGATAATCAGATCTCAAATCTGCCATCATTGTTGCTCCAAAAAACGTGCAACAGCGCGTGTGAATGCACCGGACTGCTCGAGATTTGCGAGGTGCGCTGCATCGAGGCTCACAAACTCGGCGCCTGCGATCTGGTCAGCGAGAAACCTTGAATGCTGCGGTGGGGTAGCAGGATCGTGCTTTCCGCAAACAATGAGGGCAGGAACACTGATGTTTGCAGCAGTGGGGCGCATGTCCATATCGCGTATTGCAGCACAACAGCCTGCATATCCTTGCGGGTCGGTACGCAAGAGCATCGTGCGCGCATGCTCTACGCGCGCTGGATGGGCTTGCCGGAATCCAGGAGTAAACCAGCGCTCGATCACCGCCTCAGACAATGCAGAAGTCCCTTGTTGCGAGACCACTGCAATTCGTTCAACCCAGCTGTTGGATGGCCCCATATGGGCAGAGGTATTGGCAAGAACGAGACGGATCAGTCGATCCGGTGCGCGAACACCAAGCCATTGGCCCACCATTCCACCGAGCGACACTCCAGCAAAATGGGCTCGCTCGATATTGAGAAAATCGAGAAGCTCGACAACGTCACGACCGAGCCTATCCATTGAATATGCGCCAGCTGGTGCTTGCGAAGCGCCGTGTCCGCGCGGATCATATCGCAGAATCGAAAATTGGGACTGCAAGATTTCACATTGCAGATCAAAAAGCTCCATTGTGGTCCCAAGCGACGGCGACAATACAAGAACGGGGCACTTCTCGACCGGTCGAAACTCAAATGCAATCACACATCCGTCATCTGCATGAAATTGGTCTCTCATGCGTGTCGCTCCCGAGTGGTCATTCTTTCAATTCGGCGTTCGTAGCGGGCGCCACGGACAATTCGACTGACATATATGCCTGGCGTGTGAATAGTGTCCGGATTGAGTGCACCCGGCTCAACCAATTCTTCCACCTCGGCAACTGTAACAGTTGCTGCAGTCGCCATGGACGGATTGAAATTGCGTGCAGTCTTCCGAAACACGAGGTTCCCGTGCGTATCGCCCTTCCAAGCACGGACAATTGCCAAGTCGGCCCGCAACCACCGCTCTCGAATGTAGACTTTCCCATCGAACTCTTCGGAGGGTTTTCCATCGGCGACGACTGTCCCAACTCCGGTTGCAGTATAAAATGCCGGAATCCCAGCGCCACCTGCACGAATTCTCTCAGCCAACGTGCCCTGGGGATTGAGCTCAAGCTCAAGCTTTCCGTCCAGATAGAGGGTTTCGAACAGCTTGTTTTCACCAATGTAGGAGGACACCATCTTGGAGATCTGTCCATTGGCGAGGAGCGCATATAATCCAAACCCCTCGGCGCCGCAATTATTGGAAATCACGGTTAGTTCATTGATGCCATAGTCCTTGATTGCCGCGATCAGATTTTCCGGATTGCCGACAAGGCCAAAACCGCCAGACATGATTGTCATGCCGTCAAACAAAAGGCCGTCAAGTGCAGCCTCGGCAGAAGGATAGACCTTGTTCATGCGCTAGCGCGAGGACGGGCAGAAAACCCTTCCTCGTCCACCGATTGCGATCGCAGGAGCACAAAATCGAAATTGATGGAGGGTGTGCCGTTCGTCCAATCGGGCACGGGCAGCAAACCTTCGCGCGTGCCGAACGCAAAATCGTCATGAGCATGCGGATCGTCGCCAAAGTTGATCTGTGTCGTCAGGGAACGATATCCCGGAGCCTCCACAAAAAAGTGTACATGTGCTGGCCGGTTGCCGTGACGCCCAAGCATCTTCATCAACTGGTCTGTGGCCCCGCCCGGTGGTACGCTGTATCCTCTGGGCATCTTTGAGTGAAATGCATATCGCCCGTCACTACCAAGACAAATTCGGCGACGATTGTTAAATGACGACTGCGCGCCGGTCGGGTCGAAATGGGAATAGAAGCCTTTTGAGTTTGCATGCCACACATGGATGATGGCGCCCTTCACCGCTTCTCCGTCCGCGCCCATCACGCGTCCCGACATGGTCAAGTCTTCAATGTCATCAGGATCGACGGTCAGGTTCACATCATTGGTTGCTTTGAGATCGCCGTCCACCAACGGTGCGCCTGCAACGTAGAGCGGTCCCTCAATCGTTCGCGGCGTGCCTGCAAGGCGACCGGCGGCTGCATCCTTTGCATCAAGCTGGAGATCCAGAAAATGTTCAATGCCAAGTCCCGGAACAATCAATCCAAACTCTGGCGCTCCCCGGCTCAAGAAATCGACTGCGTGCCAAAATTCACTCTCTGAAACATCATGCCGTTCGATGATGGTCATGAGCGCTTCGAGCAAGTCGCGCAATATCCGCTTCAATCGCTCGTTTCCACCGCTTCCGTCCAATCCCGAAGCCCGGTCGATGAGGCTCTGCACTGCCTGTGATTTCATGATGTCAGTCATATGGTTTCTCCTGGCTTGAACAGCTTCAGTCGCGATGTATCGCAGACAAGTGGTGGCAAAGGGCGGTGACGCGCACATCCATGAAAGGGTAGAGAGGCAGGTTGATCATGATGTCATGGAGTTCGCCTGGGTCAGCGACGTCAAAGATGCTGACATTTGCATAGCGCCCGGCGACACGCCAGAGATGGCGCCACTTGCCCTGTACCTGAAGTGCCTCGGAGCGCTCCCTCTCCATGGCTTTGAGCCTGTCCAAATATTGCTTGTCGATATCGTGTGGAACATTGACCGTCATCTCGACCATGAACAGCATGATGTGTCTCCCGTTATTGCCTGGCGAAGCGTGCAAGCCGCTTGCGGTCAACCCTCACGCCCAAGCCTGGGCCGTGCGGAACTCGAAGTTGAAAGTCCCGGTATGAAATGGGCTCTTCGAGGATCTCTTCGGCAAGCAGAAGAGGGCCGAACAACTCGGTTCCCCATTCCATTTCGCCAATGGTTGCAAACAGGTGCGCTGATGCAGCAGTCCCGACACCTCCTTCAAGCATTGTGCCGCCATAGAGCGCAACATGTGCTGACTGTGCGATGGCGCAAACCTTTCGAGCGGCCGCTAACCCACCTGACTGCGCAATCTTGACAGAAAACACATCGGCTGCCCGCTCGCGTGCCATGGTCCATGCACTTGCCGGGCCGGTGAGGGCTTCATCGGCCATGATCGCGCAGTCGAAGCGCGCACACAAGTCATGCATGCCAACGACATCGCTTGATGCTATTGGTTGTTCAATCAGGACAACTCCCGCATGCTGGAGGCGAGCGATTCCATCAATCGCCTGCGCACGTGTCCAATGCTGGTTGACGTCAACCCTTACCGAGGCACGTCCTTCAAACGACCGGGCTATCGATGCCGCATGGATGCAGTCCTCAACCACGGATTTCTTGCCAATCTTCAGTTTGAAAATATTATGCTGGCGCCGTGCAAGTGCTGCCTCGCCCTCATCGATATCGCGCGCAGTGTCGCCACTTGCGAGCGTCCATGCCAAGGGAAGCGCGCTGACTTGGCGACCTCCAAGCAATTCGGAAATCGGCAAGCCCACACGCTGGCCTAGCCCGTCGAAAAGCGCAGTTTCGATGGCACATTTCGCAAATCGGTTGCCGACGACATGTCGGTCGAGGAGCGACATGACCTCTGCAGGATAGTCAGCGTCTAGTTTGGACAGCAGCGGGGCAAAGTACGCCTCAATCGCTAGTTTCACTCCTTCTGGGCTCTCCTCGCCATAGGCCAGTCCACCGATGGTGGTGGCCTCACCAACACCAACTATACCGTCGTCGCGGTAAACAAAAATGAGGACAATCGCCTGGGTCGTCATAGTTGCCATGGCAAGGACATGCCTGCGTATTGTCGGCACATCTGCGATGACGACTTCGACTTTATCAATCTTAGCCATTTGGTTCACTCCGTTGTGTTCGCTCTAACGTAAACGGAGGCCAAGCCCGGCCAGAGAAGATTTCATGAGATGCATTCACAACGCTAATATCGAAATATTGGCCATCAAAAAAAAGGGCCCGCCTCTTTCGAAGCGGGCCAGAAGGAGAGCTGTAAATAGGAGAAGTCAGAATTCGCTGGTCCACTTCACCGACCAGGTGCGAGGATTATAGCTGAGTTGCGGTCCGACGAAGCTGAAGCCTTCAGTTGCCGTATAATATTCGCTACCGAGCAGGTTATCGACATTGAGTGACAACTTGTTCTTTCCCCAATCCTGCGTGACACGAAGGTTGAAAAGGCTGATTGAATCAACAGCAGAAGGGAATGTGAGTGTTGCAAGGTCTACAACGCCAAGTGAGGCCTTTCCGCGGTAGCTCCAGTTCACGGCAACGGTCGCATCACCACCAGCCAATTGGAACCGCTGTTCGACATTTGCCGAGGCTGTCCAGTTTGGCGAATTGCCAATGCGCTTGCCATCCAGCGGTTGGACGGTTCCGCCAATCAAACCCTCGCCGCGAACATATTTTGCATCAAGATAGCCGACAGAACCACCGATGGTCAGTCCGTCGGTCACTCGGGCAGTCGCCGAGATTTCAAACCCCTTGGAACGTGCCTTCGGCAAGTTTGTGACCGAGTCGACTTGCAGTTGGCGTGAGCAAGTCGATAGGTCGAGGCTAGGCGTCACGGTGACTACCGCTCCGGTTGCCGCGAGGACGCACAGGGTTTGGCGCGAAGTGAACTGGTAGTCTTTCCAGTCCATGTAGAATACCGCGCCCTGGAGGAGCAGTCGCCTGTCCAGAAGATAGGCATTTCCCCCGATCTCGTAGTTCCACAGTTTCTCACGTCCGAAAGACGATGATCCGCCAAGGCCACTATCGGGGTTTGCTTGCCCGCCCGCCGGCTTGTAGCCCTTGGAAGCGCTCGCATAGATCGAGGAATCGTCTGTCGGTTTCCAGTTAATCGCAACACGGGGCGAGAAGTCATGGGCTGCACCGGTAGCAAAGCGCCCGGTCCGCTGCTCATATCTGCCCCCAGTTACGAATCCGCCATAAACCGGTAGCTGGCCACGCGCGTCCATCAGCGCCTGTTCTGGTGTCAGTTGACATGGCCCGTTGCCATCGACCGCTGTCGAGCTGTCGAGGGGTGCACCGACCGGTCTGCGTCCACAGGCGGCATACACCTCGGACCAGCGATTTGTGCCACGATCATATGAATATCGTCCACCAACTATGAGCGAAAGACTGTCGGTGATGTTCCATTGTGCGTTTGCAAAAATGGCCCAACCGTTCAGCTTGTTGGTAATGCGGTTTTCATTGGCTTTGTCACCAGGTGCCCATGGGCCCAACACCTGCTCTATAAGTATCTGGTTTACCGCAGAAAACTCTTCACGGTAGGCAATGCCTCCCACGGTCCAGTCGACTGTGTTATTATCTCCGATCGACGAGATTCGTCCCTCAACGCTATAGGATTTGGTCTTGAAACCGCCAAGGCGGTTGATCGCGGTGATGCCGGATCGGTCAAGATCAAGAAACTGCTCCTGATCGGATTCGGCATAGCCGGCCACTGCCGTAAGACCCACGCTGTCGCCAAACTCAGTATAGGCTTTACCGATAACGAGCGTCGTTTCGTTATTGGTGAAGTCGCGGGTGTCCTGGTATAATGAATCCTTGTTGTTACGGATCGAACCAACATCAAGCCCGCCAAGTTGCGGACGCGTGCCTCCCGGGCCTGCTGCCACCCATTTTCGGAACTCGCCTTTTGCATCATAGCAGCCAATACCACCTAGCAATTCTGGTGTGGCCAGGTTGTAAGGCAGACCAAACGCACCCTGATTGATACAGCTTCCAATCTTTGGCTGCATGCCCGAATTGTCGATCGTGTGATTGACTTGAAGATCAAGGGTTGAGGAGGTGTCAGGTTGCCAACGCAACTGGCCGCGAACATTGAGATAATCGGCATCCGTTCCGCCCCCGATTGGATGACGGTTACGAAGTGGCCCCTTGGTCGTTTCACCCTGTACCGAAACACGGGCAAACACCCCTTCTGTCAGCTTGCCATTGACTACACCTGCAAGACCGTAGGTATTGAACCGCCCTGCTGACAAATCAACACGGCCGTAAAAATCCTCGGTGGGCTTCTTGGTACGGATGTTGATTGCACCGCCTTCGGAGTTGCGGCCGAAAAATACGCCTTGCGGACCGCGCAGTATTTCAACTGATTCGATATCGTAAATATTTGGATTGGCCTGGCCAGACGCCAACGTACCGGCAGAAAACTCGTCCACATAAGTGGCAAATGCACTTTGCGTGAGGACTTTCTCGCCCCCCTTGAGGTCGGCGATACCACGGATCGAGATGACGATTTCACGGGCACCGTTTCGGCCGCCTTGCTGGAACGACACATTCGGCGTTTGCGCCAGATAGTCCTTGGCATCTGTGTAATTGCGCTCATCAAGCGTTTGGGCCGAAAAGACTGTCGCGCTCACGGGTACATCGAGGATGATCTGCGGCTTGCGTTGTGCGGTGACGACAATCTCGGCATCATCGAACTGCTCTTTGCTCCGCTTTTCGTTCGTTCCGTTGTTATCTTGCGCAAGCGCTGGAGTAGCAATTGCAAGCGCGAGGATCGACGCCCCGATGCCACCCCATATGCGAGATCTGCGACCACTACCTGATGTCTGGTACTCAAAATTTATCATTCTCATTCCTCCCATTATCACCTTGAGCAGGTGTTCGAGTTTAATTCGGTTGAATCGTTTCACGACGGGTCATCACCGCCGCTCACGACGCTTCGTTGAGAGTGCTGGAGTTATGAGAACGCGGATGGGCCAGACAAACGAGATAAATTTTTGCCAAACATGAGCAGCGCTTATAGCTCCATGCCGTAAGGGCAAACCGGATTAGGTGAGGTCATATCCCCTGTGAGCAGCATTTGGTTGTCGCGTTCGCAGCCATTCGTAAATTCGACCCGACACGAGGCGCCCCGCTTGGGACAAAACACGATTTCAGTGTCATTTAGGAAGGATGATCCGCGATGAGACTAAAGAGTGTTCCGCTGATTTGCGGAGTGGCGATATCCGCTTTTGCGATGAGCACGGCTTCAACAGCACATGCAACCGAAGCCAAGTTGATCCGCTATCCCGATATCTCCGGAAACAGCATTGCCTTTATCCAGGCCGACAGGCTTTGGATCGCAAATGCAGACGGAAGCAACTCTCGTCACATCGAGGTCCCTGGAACTGAGCTCAGCCGAGTCCGATTTTCGCCTGATGGAAAATCGATCGCGTTGACAGCAAAGGTGGACGGGAATGCCGACGTCTATGTCGTCCCAGTTGACGGGAACGCCTCCGCTCGTCGGCTGACGCATCATCCCGCAGCCGATCTGGTGGTTGATTGGCGCTTGGATGGCAAGGCAATCCTGTTCGCCTCCACGATGACTAGCCCGCGTGCAACTTACGACCAACTCCATACGATAGCGATCACGGGCGGCCTGCCTCAACGACTTCCGTTGCCTTACGGAGAAACGGCCGCTTATACGCCCGACGGAAAATCGTTGCTCTTTACCTATCACCGCGATTTCCAAGAAGAAGCATGGAAACGCTATTATGGGGGACGAGCACCCGATATCTGGCGTTTCGATTTTGCCAATGGGTTCACCCAGCAACTCACCAGTCATCAAGCCTCTGATTCAATGCCGATGATAGTTTCCGGCCAAACCTATTTCCTCTCCGAGCGAGGTAATGCGGGGAGGTCAAATTTGTGGCGCCTTGGCGAGAGTGGGGCGCCCGATGCGGCCGTTACTGCTTATGTAGACACTGATGTGCGTCGCCCTGCCACCGACGGATCGCGCGTGATTTTTGAAATCTCGGGCGGACTTTCGATTTTCGATCCGAGAACAAACCAGTCGACACCAATATCGGTCCGCATAGACCGGGAATCAACGCCGCCCGGACCGAATAGAGTCGCGGTTGGTGACCGAATTGCCAGTGCCGTTCTATCGCCTGGGGGCGTCACAGTCGAAGCTCGCGGAGACATCTTCGCTTACAAGAAAAAGGGAGCGACACGCAATATTTCGGGCACCGCATCTTTTGCGGAACGCTTTCCGCGGTCGAACGCACGCGGCGACATCGCATATTTGAGCGATTCTGACGGCGAATATGCCCTTTATGTAAGGGCAGCGGCTACAGGTAGCGTCCGCAAAATCGCCGACTTCGGTCCGGGCTTTCGATACAATCCCTACTGGTCGCCTAATGGCCAGCGCATTGCCATATTTGACCACGAACAGAACTTGTGGATAGTTGACGTTGCGACAGGGTCAAAGACCCGAATTGACCAAGGAAAATGGGGTTATCATCCGGACTTGGTTGATGCGACCGTCTCATGGTCACCCGACAGCCGTTGGATTGCCTATGCCCGCGGCCTCGACAACCGAAATAATGCCATTTTCGTTTACGATGCAATCGAAGCCAAGAGACACCAACTGACGTCCGGCGCCTTCGATGATTTTTCTCCTTATTTCGAGCCAAGCGGCAATTACCTGTTGATGTTATCGCGTCGGCGTTTTGAACCTATCTTTGGCGATCCTGCCTTCGACGCAACCTGGACTTATACCGACGGTACTGTCGCAAGCATCATTTCCCTGCGGGCAGGAGCAGCTTTGCCGGGCGACGCCAGCTGGCATCAGCCTCCGACTCGTTCGGCAGTGACGATAGATTTAGCAGGTGCCGAGAATCGACTGAGAGTTCTTCCCCCCAAGGCTGGATCATTGTCCAGCATCAGGCCGGTTGACCGGGGATATGCCCTTGTCCGCCAGGGAACTACAAACGACCGTGCCAATCAACTGGAGCGCTATGAATTCGGCAAGGACGGTGCTCGCATCCTGCAATCGGAAAGTGGACTGGCATTAGCCGATGCTACTGCGAACCAGATCCTGACACGAGTTGGGACGCAACTATATTTGGTCAGTGCGGCGAACGGACGCTCGACCAAGATCGACAAGTCCGGGTTCGTAGCCGCGATCGATACTGTTGCCGAGGCGCGGCAGATGTTCAACGATGCCTGGCGATATGGGCGCGATTTTTACTACGATCCCGGTTTGCATGGAGTGGATTGGAATGCGGTGCGGGCTGAATATTCAAAGCTCGTTCCACATGTGACCAACGACGATGACCTAACGTTCATCGTGCGAGAAATGATGGCAGAACTGAACGGAGGACATGTCTACGCGTCGGCTACCGCCCCACGACCGCGCGGAGATGCCCGCAATGTAGGACTGCTAGGTGTTGATTTTGAATTGGACGATGGCAGGTATCGCATCGCAAAAATCTACAGGACAGGCACCCGGTCCTATGAAGTCCGGTCGCCACTGGATGATGCTGGAGTCGATGTTCGCGAAGGCGATTTTCTCCTCGCGGTGAACGGCAAGCCGCTCGCTGAGGCTGCAGACCCTTGGGACGCTTTTGCTGGCCTGGCGGAAAAGAACGTTGACCTGACCATCATGCGACAAGGAGCAGCGCAAAGGATTGTTCGCGTCAAAACGCTTTCAAGCGAACGAAAGCTGCGCGAACTTGCATGGGTCGAGGTGAATCGGAAAATGGTCGAAACTGCTTCGGGCGGCCGAATTGGATATATCTACGTCCCCAATACAGGCACCGAAGGTCAGAACGAGCTGATGATCCAGTATCGTTCTCAAGTCGACAAGGATGCCTTGGTCATCGATGAGCGCTTCAACACCGGCGGTGCCTTGGGCGATCGAATGGTAGAGTTGTTGAACCGACCCCCGCTCGTCTATTTTCGGGCGCGCAACAGTACCGATTACCCTTTGCCCGAATTGGCGCATCGGGGGCCGAAGGCAATGATCATCAATGGATGGAGCTATTCGGGAGGCGACGGATTTCCGCTATTGTTCAAGACAGCAGGAATCGGTCCCGTGATCGGCACACGCACCTGGGGCGGCCTCATTGGCCCTGGCTTATCTCTCCCCTTGATCAATGGCGGGTTCATTTCACCTGCTCCGCAGCGAGTCTACACGGTCCAGGGGCGCTGGGCAGAAGGCAATGAAGGCGTAAAACCGAATATCGAGATCGATAACGACCCAGGCATGCTGGCCCGCGGTACAGATCAGCAGCTGGAAGCCACTATCCATATCCTTCTCGAAGACATGAAAAATTTGAAGCCGGTTAGCCCACCCCCTTTCCAAGGCGCAAACGACTGGAATCCCGCAACGAGAAAGGATCAATGATGTTGAAGCCCATCGCGTGTTTTCTGGCAGTCTGCACCGCCTTATGCTCGCCTGTCCACGCCCATCCCCGCGAGTTCGGGATGCCGGAGCAAGGTGAGGTTAAAAGGGATGCGCCTGCCCGCGACAACGTGAAACTCATCCAGGCGGGATGGTTGCTGGCTGTTCCGGGCACGACCGCATTGCGCAATCAGACCATTGTCGTTCGCAACGACAAGATAGAGCGGATCGACAGCGGGTTCACTGGTGCTGAAACATTCAGCGACGCGGATGTCCAAATTGTCGACCTGCGCCAGCGGTTTGTCTTGCCGGGGTTGATGGACATGCACGTTCATCTCTCAATGAATTCGGGTGACGATCCGGCCTTCCGGCTGAAAGGGGTTTCAGACGAGGTAGGAGGAGCGACGGCAGACCAGCGTGACGATGTGACACAGTTGGTGGATTCGATCGTCAATGCCCGCAAGACGCTTCTGGCAGGTTACACAACCGTCCGCGATGTGGGAAGCGCCGGATGGCATGTTGTTGCCCTGCGCGAAGCTATCGCTGCGGGAAAACTCGACGGGCCGCGGATTCTCACCTCTATGGCAACTCTCTATCCCGGCGCCGACAATGGCCCGGGCGCCTGCACCGGCGTCGAGAGCTGCCGACGCGCAACACGACGGCAAATCGACATGGGTGCCGACCTTATCAAGATTTACGCAAGTTGCAGCGGAAGTCGCCCCTGTGGGCGCCAGGACGCGCCTCCGACGTTTCTCGATGATGAACTCAAGGCGATCGTTGAGACAGCACGGTCGCGCCAACTGCCCGTTGCTGCGCACGCGCATGGTGAAGCAGCCATCATATCTGCCCTGAAAGCCGGCGTAAACTCCGTAGAACACGGCTCTTTCACACCGACTGAAGCAGTAGATCTATTCAAGAAGCAAGGAACGTTCCTCGTCCCTACCCTTTCGGTTCAAGACAATATTCGCAAGGACATTGTCACCGCTAAAGGCCCGATGCTTGCAGTGATGCAGAACTTCCTCGGCAAGCACGGACCGCGGATGATGTCTGCCTATCGGGCTGGAGTTAAGATTGCTGCGGGCAGCGATGCAGGCATCGGGATCCACGGCAACAATGCGCGTGAGCTTGAACTCTATGTCCGCGAGGGCATGCCAGCCGCCGATGCGATCCTCGCTGCAACCGTCAACGCGGCAAGCCTGATTGGCCGCGACAAGGACCTTGGAACTATTGAATGCGGAAAAATCGCTGACATTATCGCTGTCGCAGCAAATCCGATCGCGGATATCAGGGTGTTGCAACATGTGTTTTTCGTGATGAAGGACGGCAAGATCGTTCGGAACGACCCGGCTTCAACATTCGCATATAAGTCCACAGCCGACCAATGACCGCCTCGCCAGCCGATCGCTCCATTTTCCTAACCGGCCCATTTCCCGGAAAAGGGATGCGGGTTGTTTTCAAGGACTGCATCGATATCGCGGGAGAGATCACTACTGCAGGCAGCAGGGCGCTGGCTGACCAACCGCATGCCCAGCGTGATGCAGTAGTCGTTGCCCGGTTCAAAGCTGCAGGCTGTGCCATCACTGGTCGTGTCACCATGCATGAGCTGGCCTATGGAGTTACCGGTTTCAATGAATGGACGGGGACACCGATAAATCCTGCTTATCCGTTACTGATTCCGGGCGGTTCGTCGAGCGGCTCGGCCGCTGCAGTCGCTGCGCATGCCGCAGAGATAGGAATTGGGACTGACACCGGTGGTTCAATCCGGGTTCCGGCGGCGTGCTGTGGAGTCATCGGCCTGAAGCCAACATTCGGGAGGGTTAGTCGTGAAGGCTTGATCCCAAAAGGAAGCAGCCTTGACTGCGTGGGTCCTCTGGCAAGGTCAATGACCGAGCTTGAGGAGGCAATGGCCATACTTGTGCCCGACTGGCAGCGAGTTGAGTGTGCGCCCTCGGCGCGCATTGCATTCTTGCCGTTGGCCCGTGAACAGGCAATCATTCGAATTGCGCTAACCGCCGCGCGATCATCCAATTCCGTGACCTTGTCATCGCTGCCTGCAATGGATGCAGCCCAACGCGCGGGTCTCCAGATAATCGGACGAGAATGCTTCGAGGCGTTTGAACCGTTGATCAAGAGCGGACTCGTTGGCCGTGACGTTCAAGAGCGTCTTTTGGCAGCGCAAGACATCAGTGATATCGACCTGGTCGGCGCCGAAACTGTACGGTCACAATTTTGCGATTATGTCGACAGGATGCTGGGCGAGTACGACGCGATTGCATTACCAACCCTGCCTTCGCGTCCGCCGGCTCTTCACGATGCAGTGAACGGCGCATCCGCGATCTCGATCACTGCAAATTGTCGTCCATTCAACCTTTCCGGCCACCCTGCAATTGCATTGCCAGTTGGAGAATATTCCGGCGCACCCGTGTCGCTCCAATTGGTCGGACGAAAAGGCGAAGACGAAAAACTGTGCGCTCTTGCGCGGACAATACCGCTCTACATGAAAGGAAAAACAGCGTGACGGCTTCCCGTCCCTTGGGCCTTGGTAGCCCGCTCCTCCTCCCACTTCTTGACGATATTCGAGCAAGGCGATCTGATTTTCATCAAATTGGCCATATTCCAAACGATATTGTCGAAATATTCCAGCATCTCGGGCTTTACCGTGCCTTCGTTCCCGAACAGTTCGGTGGAGGCGCGATGACACCGATGGAGTTCTTGCGCGTTGTTGAATTGATTTCTGCAGCGGACGGGTCTGCTGGTTGGGTCGCAAGCTTTGGGTTTGCGAGCAAGTATCTTTCCTCTCTGCCCGAAGAAACGCTTGATGAACTCTACAAAGCCACACCCGATGTCGTGTTTGCAGGCGCTGTATTTCCGCCTCAGCTGGCGATCCCTGAAAACAAGGGATACCGCATATCCGGGCGCTGGGGGTTCGGATCCGGTTGTATGGGTGCATCGCTCATCGGCGTCGGCATTAGAATAGAAGGAGAAAGCGGCGGACTGCCACGCATGGCGATCCTACCACGCACGCAGGTGAATATCGAGGACAACTGGGACACGATCGGCATGTTTGCCACAGGCAGCCATGACTTGGTCGTCGATGACGTGTTCGTCTCCGAGAACAGGACCTTGATTCGAGGAGCACCGCCGTCGATAGACACCCCGGCATATCGATACCCTACCATGGCCATGGCAGCCCAAGTGCTGGCAATTGTTGGCGCCGGTATCGCAAGAGAAGCAATCGACGAAATCGTCTCGCTCGCCAATCGGAAAAAATCGATAACAGGCGCCCCATCAATGTCTGAACGTCCCGCCTTTCAGACAGCGCTTGCCCAGATGGAGGCCCAACTGTGTTCGGCCAGGGCGTGGTTTTACGAAGAAACCGAGTGCATGTGGGAACGGGTGCTCCGGGGAGATCACATTTCTCCCGGCAACATCGCAGCTCTGCGTATCACCTCCACCCACATCGCCAAGGTCGGAGCTGATGTTGCCCGACGCGCCTTCGAAATGTCAGGGACAAGCGGAATCTTCAATAGTCATCCACTTTCGCGTCTTCTCCTAGACGGCCTAGTCGTCGCGCAACACGCGTTCCTGAATGATGGCACATGGCAATCTGGCGGCGCGGTCTTGCTCGGGCAAACACCGCCACCGGGCTACCCTTGAATGCTAAGCTGAGGACAAAAAAATGACAGAAAACCCAAAAAAAATTCGCGCTCTTTTTTGTGCAGCCGTGCTGCAAGGATTTTTCGACCTGCCCGGCAAGGATATCCCGACTGTGCTGAAGGCCACCGGCACAATGCTGAGACTGATCCGCGAGATGCCGGGCGTCGACGTACTGGGGACTATAGACGACGATGAAACGATGGTTGGGACGTCGCCTTCCGGCTGGCCCTGGACATTCTATATCCTTGCCGACATCCCCGATCGCGACACGGCAACTGCAATCTGCAACCTGTTCCGGTCGATCGAAGTGGGGGAATATCGTCTCTGGAAATATCTGCGCGTCGAAGCCCGCCTCGGCCGCGAACTGGTAATGCCGGAATGACGGGCGCGGACATCTGTACGCGTCTGGGTAGGCTGGAGGCAGAAAGCGACATCCGACGCCTTGCAGCACGTTATTTCCAGATCTGCGACAATCTGGGCCCTGACACGCCATTCAGCGAACTTGCCAATCTGTTTACACCAGACGCGCGGTGGGAAGGCAAGGGTCGGTACCAAGAGGCGTTGGGGAGCTATCGGGGACGCGAGGCCATCGTAGAGATGATCCGCAGCTATTGCGTTCCGAAACCTCACTTCGCGTTGACGGCACATTTTTTCTCGTCGGAGTTCCTTTTAACAAACGGGGATGATGCACATGGCGAATGGATGATGCTCCAAACATCCGAATATGCCGATGGCAAGGCGGACCTTCGCAGCGCAGCGATCTCCATGGAATTCAAGCGCAAAGATCTGACCTGGAGAATCCACTCCTTTTGTACCCGAAATCTGTTTTCACGCCGCACCGAGCATTGGAATGACACAGCCGAGATTCCCGTGCCCGACAGTATCAACTGTGGAGCCTCAAAATGACAAGTTTCAAACCCGCCGAATTGGTACATCCAGATCGAGTCCACATTTCTCTCTACCGCGACCCAGTGCTTTTCGAAGAGGAAATGGACCGCATTTTCAACCGGACCTGGATATGGGTTGCGCACGAAAGTGATATCCCAAATCCAGGTGATTTCGTCACGACCCATGTTGGCCGCCAACCTGTTATCGTGAACCGCGACAAGAAAGGCGATCTGCATGTGATGGTAAACAGGTGCCGCCATCGCGGTGCGACCTTATGCGAAGAGCGGCGAGGCAATGCCGCTGGCTTCGTCTGCCCCTATCACGCATGGACTTATTCGCAGGACGGAAGCTTGCGCGGATTGCCGCTACCAAAAGGCTATACGGATTTTGCAAAGGCGGACTATGGCCTTGTTCGTCTGCGTGTGGAGACATATGCCGGGCTGATATTTGCAACCTTCGCTCCTGATATCGAGCCCTTGGACACATTTCTAGGTCGGGCAAAACCCTGGATAGACCTATTCATGAAGCAGGGAGGTGGCTTTCCCGTAAAGACGATGGGTGAACATCGGTTCACCTTTCACGGAAACTGGAAAATCCAGCTGGAAAACACCACTGACGCCTATCATTTTCCAGTCGTTCACAAGAGCTTCCTCTCATCGCTTGACAATGCGACCGAGGATCTCTTCTCTTTCATGGACGCTGGTGGCTATGTCGAAGACTTGGGCAACGGTCACAGCGTGATGGTAATGATCCCCGAACTTGTCGATCTGGATGCGAATCTCGATGCCGATATTCCGCAGCGATTTAGGGAGATCGCCGAACAGTTGCGCTGTGACTATAGTGAAGCCGATGTCCGAAAGATCGTGCGGGCAATTGGCGGCTCCGGATTTAACCTCAATCTCTTCCCCAACCTTGCTTGTTCGATGGCATTTTTCAGAGTGCTCAGGCCTATTGCAGTCGACGAGACAGAGATCCGTCACATCGCGATCGGCATGGATGGCGGCCCAGATATCGCGAACAGGGCCCGGCTACGACTGCATGAGCATTTCCAGGGTCCAATGGGTTTTGGAACGCCAGACGATGCAGAAGCATGGGAACGTGTTCAACGAGGTTCTGCTGGTACCGCCGATCCTTCCTGGATCATGGTCAATCGCGGCGAAGACAAGACCGCTTCAAATTTGGGTGATGTTACAGCCGAGACAGGCATGCGTGCCGCCTACGCCATGTGGAAAAGGATGATGACGGCATGACAAAGACAATTGATACGATCACACTCGACGATGCCGTGGTGTTCATTTCATTGGAAGCCGATTTACTCGATCACCGTGATTACACAGCCTGGCTTTCTCTTTGGGCAGCCAACGGCATGTATATAATACCCATCGATACTGACAGCCACGATTATGCCAACCAGCTGAATTATGCCTACGACGATGCTGCAATGCGCAGGATGCGTACTGCCCGGTTGACCAACGGCGAGTCCATATCAGCACGTGAGGCCTCAAATACGTTACGCAGCGTTTCACGCTTCCGGTTGCTCGATGCCGCTCCATCGGGATCGACCCGTGTTCGCTGCGCGCAACAATTGGTAGAATATCGGCGGGGGACGCACCGTAATTACTCGGCCAACGTGACTTACACATTGAGCATCGAAAGAGGACGCATCATGCTCGCCGAAAAAGTTGTCTGCTTGATCAATTCCTCCGACGCGCTCGCTGGAATGAGCTTTCTGCTGTGACTGGTGAAGATTACAAAGATGTAGCGATCGTTACAGGAGCGGCAGGCGGACTCGGCCAGGTCATTGCTCGTCGGCTGGCGGGCGAAGGATTGCGCGTTCTGATAACCGACATTGATGGTGACGCAGCTGACAGGGTTGCTCAAAACATCCCAGGCCAAGTGATCGCGCAGGCGTTGGATGTTCGTGATCCAGCCCAGTTTGAGAATGCCTTTGCCGTGGCACATGCACGCTGGGGCGGCGTCGGCCTGTTGGTGAACAATGCGGCGCTCACGTGCACCACACCACTGTTTGAAATCTCAACCGAGGAGTTTGACGCGGTGATTTCGGTAGCATTGAAAGGATGCTTTGTTGGCTGCCAAGTAGCTGGTCGGCGCATGCGCGCACAGCATTATGGCAGGATTATCAACATCGCATCGCTAGCGGGCCAGAACGGCGGATCTGCAACGGGTGCGCATTATGCTGCTGCCAAGGGCGGAATCCTGACGCTAACAAAGGTCTTTGCGCGCGCACTCGCACCCGATGGTGTGACGGTTAACGCCATCTCTCCGGGGCCCCTTGACCTTGATTCCGTGCGCCAACTCGTCAAGCCAGACCAACTTGAAACTATCATTGAAACCATACCTGCACGAACGCTTGGCGATCCCGATTATGTGGCCCGCTTCGTATCGCTACTGGCATCCCCACAAGCCGTCTCGGCCATTGGCGCGACATTCGACATCAACGGCGGCCTCTATTTAAGATAAGGATCTGATCACATGCCGTGGACCCGCGATGAAATGGCAGCACGCGCCGCGCGTGAATTGTGCGATGGCCATTATGTTAACCTGGGTATCGGAATCCCGACACTGGTTGCCAACCATATTCCCAAAGGAACAGAAGTCACCCTGCAGTCGGAAAATGGAATGCTCGGCATTGGTCCATTCCCTTTCGAGGAGGATGTTGACGCCGACCTTATCAACGCGGGCAAGCAGACCGTGAGCGAACTTCCCTACAGCTCCTATTTCGACAGCACAGAGAGTTTTGCCATGATACGCGGCGGACATATCGATGTCGCGATCCTTGGTGCGTTACAAGTATCGGAACAGGGGGACATCGCTAATTGGACTGTTCCGGGAAAGATGGTCAAGGGAATTGGTGGTGCCATGGACCTTGTTGCAGGAGTAAGGCGGATCATCGCGTTAATGGAGCATTGCTCCAAAAATGGCGACCCGAAGTTCGTGCGTCGCTGTTCTCTGCCGGTTACCGGGCGAAACGTCATCGACATGATCATAACGGACCAAGCAGTATTCAAACGCAGTTCGACAGATGGGATGTTCATATTGACCGAATGCGCTCCAGGCATAAGCGCGTTGGATATCAGGAAAATAACTGCGGCACGGTTCCTGGGGTAACGTGAGCGTGTTGCTGCAAGCAAAGCCGCCAACGAATGCGGTCCCTCCCGCTATTTGAAAACCACGGTGCGGTTGCCGTTCAACAGGACCCTGTGTTCAATATGGGCCTTTATCGCACGCGCCAAGACCCTGCTTTCTGTGTCTTGCCCCTGTGCGATCATTTCTTCAACACCGTCAGCATGATCAACAACTGACACGTCTTGAGCTATGATCGGACCCTCGTCGAGGTCCCCTGTCACATAATGCGCAGTTGCACCCACCATCTTCACACCGCGATCATGGGCCCGGTGATAGGGCTTGGCGCCCTTGAAGCCTGGAAGAAAGCTGTGATGAATATTGATTATGCGTCCACTCCACTTTCGACACAGATCATCAGAAAGCACCTGCATGTAGCGGGCGAGAATAACAAGATCGACAGCTTGATCTTCGAGCAACGCCGCCAGCGCCTCCTCCTGCTCTATTTTTGTTTCGGGAGTTACTGGCAAATAATGATAGGCGATATTCTCGTGTTCGACTCTGCGCTGCCATGTCTGGTGGTTGGAAATCACGCTGGCGACTTCCATGGCAAGCCGACCCGTGGATGTCCTGTATAACAGGTCGTTGAGGCAATGCCCGCCCTGGCTCACCATAATCGCTGCGCGCATCTTTCGCGCGGCATCGTGCAATTGCCACTTGAACGAAAACCGTGCCGCCACAGGATCGAAAGTCGCGCAAAATGCTTCCTCAGTCAGTGTTTCAGGTGGCGCAAACGCGACCCGCATGAAAAACGTTCCGCTTGCCTCGTCGCTATATTGCGCACTTTCAAGGATATTACCTCCTTGCTCGGCAATGCATTGCGCTACACCGGCCACAATTCCGGGGCGATCCGCGCAGGTAATCAGCAGGATGAATTGTCGAGTCATCCCAGGAGCAAGGTCCCAAGGCGGGCGCGTTGCCAGGCAGCATCGCCAAATTGCGATGCATGAAAAATGGCAGCCCGGCGGTGCAGACCTGCATCGCAGTCATGGGTGAACCCGAAACCACCGTGAAATTGCACTGCTCGGTCCGATGCAAAGCTGTATGCGCCGTCCGCCGATGCCTTGGCCATTCGAACCGCGATCTCGCCAAGTCCCTGATCGCTGAAACTGCTGGCAGCGCTGTAGAGGTGCGAACGGGCCTTCTCGTATTCGACATAAGCGTCGACCATGGGGTGCTTGAGCGCCTGATATTCGCCGATGAGCTTACCGAATTGTTTGCGAGTCTGGAGGTAACCGATCGTGTAATCGATAACGCTTTGTGTACCCCCGCACATCTCTGCGCTTTGCAAAAGTGCTGCTGCCTGTTCGATATGAGCCAGAGCCTGGACCGCACTATCCAATTCGAGAACAGCCGAGGCAGGGATCGTCATGCCATCCAATGACAACGCAAAGCTGCGCTTGGTCTCGTCGATAATGGCTTCTCGGCGAAGGCGCCCAGCCACGTCTTGGGCGGTCAGGGCGACCAGGGCGGCCCTGCCGTCAAGCATGACCGATGCAATTACGAGGTCGGCTTTGTTGGCCCACAATACAAATAATTTTTCGCCCGAGAGCACCAGGCTGCTCCCTTGGCTGCTGGCAGTTGCGGTGATGTTGTTCAAGTCCCAGTCGCCATGACTTTCTGACAAGGCCAGCGTGCCGATCACTCCATCTGCCAGCCGGGGCAACCACTCAGCTTGCTGCGCCTTTGTACCTCCAACGACGATTGCCTGTGCTGCGAGCGTCGAGGCAACCAAGGGTGTAGCCATCAGGTTGCGGCCCATCTGCTCAACCACGGGCACGACCTCGGCAAGGCCAAGTCCTACACCGCCATGCTCTTCGGGAATTGCTATCGCCGTCCAGCCAAGTCCTGCAATCTCACCCCATGCTTCGGCATCAAAACCAAGCTCGCTGTCCATCAGTTTCCTGACCTTGTCTATTGGAGACTTGTCGCGGCAAAATGTCGTCGCAACATCGAGCAATTCAATCTGCTCTTCGCTATAGCCTAGCCCTGCAAGCTGCATGTTTCCCTCCCAAGAATATCGGACCACTATCTATGGAGCTTAGCGGCGACATAAATCAAGCGCGGGATTGACTATGGACATGGCCAGACCTTGCGCCGCTGCCACCATGCCGATAGCCCTAGGCTGTTTCAAGCGTCTTGTAACCAGGCCGAACCCGCATCTTGTGACTCTTCTTGGTTCCAATGGTGACATTCTTCACGGTATCCATGAATACCCACTCATTGGTCGCTGCCTTCGGCGTAAGCGAAAGATGCATGTAGCCGCGGTTTGAGGTATCCACCCAGCGAAGTTCTTCCTTGCTC
>JBATDO010000422.1:0-8207 GCA_049663505.1 Sphingorhabdus sp. | reverse complement strand
GTCATTGATGGTGGGGCAGAGAGCGCGCAAAAGACGGCGATCGTTGCGACTTCTTCTGGTGCGGCGACCCTGCCGAGGGGAATGTCAGCTAACAGTTTGTCACCGCCTCTGCTTTCCAGATAATCCGCGGCCATTCCGGTCATGGTAAAACCTGGGCATATGGCGAACGCCAAGATGTTGTCTGCAGCATAGGCCCGCGCAATCGTTTTGGTCATTGCGACCATTCCTGCCTTCGATGCTGCATAATGCCAGTGGGCCGGACTGTCACCGCGATGGGCAGCGCGACTGGCTATATTGACTATCCGTCCGCTTGCGTTTGATCTTTGCCAATGCAGGATTGCCAAACGGCATAGCTCTGCACTTGCAGTGAGGTTGACCTGGATTGTGCGGTTCCAATTCGCGGTCCATTCGCTCTGTGCACTTGGCAGCGGATTAGCTTCGAAAATCCCCGCATTGTTGACCAGTACATCGATGCGGCCATCAAGTTTTTCGATTGCATTGCTCCAGAGCTTTGCAGGAACAGACGGATCAGCCAAGTCACCATCTTTACTGGATAGAGCGACGATCCGGGTCGTGTCCGGATCAAAGGCTGCCACAATCGCAGCACCGATTCCGCGAGATGCCCCTGTGAGCACTATATGGGTTTTAGGTCTTTTGGTCATATGCACCTGCTTTTCACAGGAGCGGCGAAAATTCAACTGAACTTATCGGTTTAGGCTGCCGACGAACTTGCTTGCGTTGATCTGCAGCGAAGAGATTTTGTCATTCACCTCGGCGAAACCTTGCTCCAGCGCCGCAATCTCCGATACCACATTTTCCGTGTCGCTGCGAATTGCGGAAATGGTGTTGGACATTAGGTCAGCGGCTAATGCGGTCTCATCGACCGAGGCTGTTATCATCGTGACAGTCTGAGCCTGGTCTTCCATAGCGTGCCTGATCCGTTCAGCTGAAAGTTTGACCTCATTCACAGTTTCGCGGATTGATGCATTTGAATCGACCGACGCCTTGGTGGCGCTTTGGATGGCAGCAATTTTCTGTGCAATTTCATCGGTAGCCTGTGCCGTCTGATTGGCCAGGCTTTTTACCTCCTGGGCAACAACTGCAAAACCGCGTCCGGCATCACCTGCGCGGGCCGCCTCGATTGTCGCGTTGAGTGCGAGCAGGTTTGTTTGTCCAGCAATGTCTCGGATAAGGCCCAGGATCGATTCTATGGACTGCGACTGTTCAGACAATGTATCAGTTGCCGCGACACCCTGGGTTGCCTGTGCTGCTGCACGATTGGCAACATCTGAAGCTGTCTCGACTTCGGTTCGTGCATCTTCAATGGCACGGATCAGGCCAGCTGCAGTTTGTGCGGCCTCGCGCATGGCAACGGCTGATTGTTCAGAAGCGGCCGCTACCTCAGATGCTTTTGAAAGCATACCGTTAGCCATTTGTGAGCTGCTTGCCGCCTGGTGTCGCAAAAGAGCAGTTTGTTCAGCCACGTCATGGGCAGCTGTGCCTATATCGGCCTCGAACTGGGCCGACTGGGCACGCTGGTGGCCAGCGTTCTGGTCATTATGGTACGACGTATAGCACATCGCCATAATCGAGAGTTCCAGTCCTGCAGCAGTCATGACGGCCTTGGCCAGGTCCTGGTAATCATCCTGGTTGACGCCGTAGACTTCGCCCAAGAGCTCAAGGGTATAGGTGTTTGTGCGAGTCGACGCTGCATGAACATGTTCAAGCGGAATGCCGCGCTTGCACGAATCCATTATTTGTCGAAGCAGGTATTTTGTCCATTCAAACGCGTCGATGTTGGCCATCCTGTCAGCAATAAACGTTGCTGTACGTTGAACTGCGATTTCCAAATGACCTGGAGTGTCAAGTTCAGGAAATTTTCCAATGTCAGTCCAGTATTTCCAATAATATCGGCTGAGATCCACCGCTCGATCATTCAAAATAATGCCTACTTTTCGGCAGCTTGGTGCCAGATTCTTGTCGTGATTGAACACATCGATAATCGACTGCACATCGAATGAGACAATGTTCGTGTTTTGCGACATTTTTGCTTCCTGTTTTTATAGCAACTCGACCGTATTGCTCGATTTTACATCTCTAATCCGGAAATGGTTAATTCGGAGTTATCTATTTCTCCAATGCTTGGCGGATGTTCACAAAATGCAGCGTCCAATTTTTTAATGTACGCCAATCGGAAAAATCGTTGAAGCGAAACGATAGATTCAATCGGCCTAGGCCTTGCGCAGTGTTGGCAAACGGTTAAAGAGCGTCGCTACATTGCTATTCTACAAGCTACAAAGGATGCTGATCCATGGGGCAAAGTTCAAACCGGCCGCTGTCGCCGCACCTGCAGATATATCGCTGGTCACCACAAATGGCGATTTCGATATTTCACCGTGCAACTGGCTTTTTGCTCGCAACGGCGGGGATGATGACACTTCTTTGGTGGTTGTCGGCAATAAGCGGTGGGATGGAGAGCTACGCGACCTTTCAGAGATATGTGGTGACAGCGGGCGAAGATGCTACGTCTTGGCAGCATGTTTCCAACTGGTTCTTTCGCTTGGTAGCGCTTGGCGTCACTTATAGCTTTTTTCAGCACTTGTTTTCAGGATTGCGACACCTCGTGCTTGATATGGGTGCGGGATATGAATTGAAAACGAACCGCAACTGGGCGCTGGCGGCATTTTTGGCTGCCATACTCGCAACGGCCTTAGTGGCGTTGATTGTTGCCTCGCGCTTCTTGGGAGTTTAAAAATGGGCAATGGGACCAATATAGGCAAAGTCCGCGGTTTGGGTTCGGCCAAACATGGCGGCCAACACTGGATCAACCAGCGCACCACTGCAGTTGGAAATCTATTGCTAACAATTTGGCTGGTGGTTTCTTTACTGCTCATGCCGAACTTTCAACAGGGCACGCTTGCACAGTGGTTGGCGCAGCCAACAGTCGCAGTTCCGATGATCCTGATGCTCGTCAGCGTTTTCTGGCACGTCCGCTTGGGTCTTCAGGTCCTGATTGAAGATTATGTGCATGATGACGCGCTAAAATTCGGCGCGATGACGCTGCTCAATTTCTATGTCGTGGGGAGCGCCGTGTTCGGCATCTTCACTGTTGCCAAACTCGCCTTCACAGGAGCTCCCGCCTGATGCCCGAAGCATATAAGATTATCGATCATAGCTATGATACTGTTGTTGTGGGAGCGGGCGGCTCAGGCCTGCGCGCTACAATGGGGAGTGCCGAGGCCGGCCTGAAGACTGCATGTATCACGAAAGTGTTTCCAACACGGTCGCATACCGTGGCTGCGCAAGGCGGGATTGCAGCTTCGCTTGGCAACAATAGTCCGGACCATTGGACATGGCATATGTATGACACTGTCAAGGGTTCAGATTGGTTGGGAGACCAGGATGCCATTGAGTATATGGTTCGTGAGGCGCCCGCAGCTGTTTATGAACTAGAGCATGCCGGTGTTCCATTTTCACGCAACGGCGACGGGACCATTTATCAACGTCCATTTGGCGGCCATATGCAAAATATGGGTGAAGGGCCGCCAGTGCAAAGAACCTGTGCTGCCGCTGACCGAACCGGGCACGCCATGCTGCATGCGCTTTACCAGCAGAGTCTGAAATATGATGCTGATTTCTTTATCGAATATTTCGCCCTCGACCTGATCATGGAAAACGGAGAGTGCAGAGGCGTAATTGCTCTGTGCATGGAAGATGGCAGCATCCACCGTTTTAAAAGCCATGCAGTTGTATTGGCGACTGGTGGCTATGGGCGCGCATATTTTTCGGCCACTTCAGCACATACGTGCACGGGCGACGGTGGTGGCATGGTACTGCGTGCGGGGTTGCCTTTGCAGGACATGGAATTTGTGCAGTTCCATCCAACCGGTATCTACGGCGCTGGTGTCCTGATCACCGAAGGAGCTCGTGGGGAAGGGGGCTATTTGACCAATAGCGAAGGTGAGCGCTTCATGGAGCGTTATGCACCATCTGCAAAGGACCTGGCATCGCGCGACGTGGTCAGTCGGTCAATGGCACTTGAAATGCGCGAAGGTCGTGGGGTGGGGCCTAACAAGGATCACATTTATCTGCATCTCGACCATATCGACCCCAAGGTACTCGGTGAACGCTTGCCGGGAATAACCGAAAGCGGAAAGATTTTTGCCGGGGTAGATCTGACCCGGCAGCCCCTGCCGGTTTGCCCCACTGTTCATTACAATATGGGTGGAATTCCCTGCAATTATCATGGTCAGGTTGTGACAAAGAAAGATGGCAATGACGATGCGGTAGTGCCTGGCCTTTATGCCGTGGGCGAGGCCGCGTGCGTGTCGGTTCATGGCGCGAACAGATTAGGATCGAACTCTCTTATTGATCTCGTCGTCTTTGGCAGAGCGACTGGCCTTCACTTGAAGGAAACGCTGAAGCCCGGGGCCCCGCACAAGCCGCTTCCCGCCAGTGCAACGGATCTGCCGCTTGCCAGGGTGGACAGGTTTCGCAATGCCAATGGCGGTTCGCCAACGGCAAATATCCGGCTCGAAATGCAGCAGACGATGCAAAAGCACGCTGCGGTGTTTCGTGATACGGCACTGCTCGGCGAAGGCGTTACATTGATGCAGCAAGTCAACAAGCGACTTGCAGATGTCTCGGTCTCTGATCGCAGCTTGATCTGGAACACCGATCTGATCGAGACCCTCGAGCTGGACAATTTGATGGCGCAGGCAGTGTGCACCATGGAAAGTGCCAACAATCGCAAGGAAAGCCGAGGCGCTCATGCGCATGAAGATTTTCCCAATCGCGACGATGAGAACTGGATGAAACATACCGCCAGTTGGTTCGACGGGTGGGGTGGGTCCGGCGGAGCGGTTACCCTAGATTATCGTGCCGTGCACGATTACACGCTTACCGATGAGGCTGAATACATAAAGCCTAAAGCGCGGGTCTATTGATCAGGTTGGCGATCAAATCGCGAAACGAGATGAAGCCGAGCAGGGCAGTCTCCGAGCTTGCAGGGATGCCCTGACCGGCGCACCGGTGAGGTTGGAAGGCGTTATTCCGTGGCAGCCAGGATGCTTGCAACGATAGCTAGGCTTTCTTTGCGCTTTGCGTGGTCGAAAATCGAACATGCCACAATTATCTCATCGGCCCGGGTGCGTTGGAGGAATGCTTCGAGCCGGGCCTTGACAGTGTCGGGCGAACCGATCGCACTTGCCGACAGCACCCCATCGAGCATTGCTTCATGTTGCGGGTGCAGGGATGCACGGTAGCCTTCCACCGGTGGCGGGAGTTGGCGCGGGTTTCCGGTACGAAGCGCCACAAAGCTCTGCTCCATCGAACTTGCGAGATATTTGGCTTCGGCATCGCTTTGTGCAGCGATGATGTTGAATGCGGCCATCAAATATGGCTCGCCCAACCACTTGCTCGGTCGAAATTGAGCGCGATAGACCAGTATTGCCTCATCGAGCATGTCAGGTGCAAAGTGACTGGCAAAGGCGAACGGAAGGCCCATCGCAGCAGCCACTTGCGCGCCATAAAGGCTGCTGCCTAGAATATAGATCTGGATATCGGCACCCGCGCCTGGAGTTGCTGAAATTCCTGTTTGCCCGTCATCTGCAAAATAGCTTTGCAGTTCCATCACGTCGCGTGGGAAAGCATTCGGATCGCTATCAAGCGTTCGCCGGATTGCTGCTGCCACACGCTGGTCGCTGCCAGGAGCGCGCCCCAACCCCAGGTCAATTCTACCAGGGAAAAGCGCATCCAATGTCCCAAACTGTTCCGCGATTAGCAGTGGTGCGTGGTTTGGTAGCATGATGCCCCCAGAGCCCACGCGAATTTGAGACGTTGCTGCAGCGAGGTGGCCTATGACAATGCTGGTCGCTGCACTTGCTATGCCTGTCATGCCATGATGTTCGGCCACCCAATATCGTTTGAATCCGAGTGCTTCTGCGTGCACGGCAAGGTCTGCCGCATTCGCAAGCGCCGTCGCGACGGTACCGCCTGCAACTACAGGGACAAGATCAAGAAGTGAATAATTAGCCATCTCGTACAGATGGTAGCAATGCAGTCCAAAGCCAAGCGCAATCGACTTAACTCGTGTAGCGTGTCATACCGATTCCGATGCTGACCTCGCTATTTGTCCCATTTCTTGTGACTGCCATATTGATCGAATTGACACCCGGTCCGAACATGGCTTGGCTTGCGCTCATAAGTGCGAGCAAGGGAAAACGTGCAGGCTTTGCCGCAGTGTCTGGCATTGCGCTGGGGCTTGGGTGTTTGGGCGCAGCCTCAGCGTTCGGACTGGCCGAACTATCCAGGCGTTCACCTTTCACCTTTGAACTGCTTAGATATGCAGGCGTTGGGTATCTGTTCTGGCTGGCCTGGAAAGCATGGGACGATGACGAAGGTGTCTCACCCGAGACAGCCCGTTACAGCTATCCTACCGCCTGGTTTAGGCAGGGGTTACTGCTCAATATATTCAATCCCAAAGCGGCAGTGTTCTTCGTCGTTGTTCTACCTGCTTATATCAAGGCAGATGAGCCAGTCGGCGCACAAACATTTGTCCTATCCGCAACTTATGTCATCGTTGCAACCACGGTACATGCAGCGCTTGTTCTGCTGGCCGGGCAAGCGCACAACTGGATAGCCCGTGGTCATCGTCAGCGCAATATTCGCAGATTATTCGCGGTACTTCTGGCGGCAATCGCTGTTTGGTTCCTCGCGAGTACAGCTTGAGTGCCTAGCGAAGATTTTGGCTTCAAATCGCGTCACTCGTTCAGAGTTTTCGAAATATGTAGACGAAACGTTCTATTTGAGAGATGAAGCACATGAAGACGCGAAGAAAGGGCTGTCATGAAAGCTGAGCGAAGCCCGGGATGGAAGCTGTTCCTTGCCGGTATCATAGGCGTAGTGCTCGTGGCTCCTTTGCTCATGGTTTATGGCCTTGTCTGGGATCGACAGGCACAGTCCGATACCGCTCAAAATACCATCGCCGAAGGGTGGGGAGGTCCCCAAGTCATCGTTGGACCCGTATTGGTTGTTCCCTATCGCACAAGCAGCGTCGAGACGGTCGAGGAAAACGGTCGGCAAACGACGCGCACAGTAAGCATACAAAAGGAACTATTCCTCTCGCCGGTAACAAACGCAATGCGAACCGAGCTGAAGCCGGAACGGAAAAAGAAATCGATCTACGAGAGCGTTTTGTTTGTTGCCCAAAACAGTGGGACCGCGCATTTCGCTTTGCCCAATGACTTTGAGCGGTTCGGGATCGCGCGCACTTCGATCGACTTTTCCGGTGCCGAAATCCGCTTTGGTGTTTCAGATGCGCGCGGGCTTCAAAAGGACAGCCGGGTCGAAGTAAATGGGGTGGCTGTCAATCTTCAACCCGGTAAGGGGCTGGCGGCATCAAAGGGCTCAGGGTTTTTCAGCTTTGTCGATTGGACTAATCCAGCTCCACTTGAAGTGCGGTACAACTATTCGGTCCGGGGCAACAAGTCCCTGGCAATGGTGCCTCGAGGTGGAGAAACGACCTGGGATGTCAGGTCAAGCTGGCCAAGTCCAAGCTTTGGGGGCGATTTCTTGCCAACCAAACGTGATGTGAAGACAGATGGTTTTACCTCAAGCCACGCAGTGACAAATCTTGCCCTTGGCCAGTCAATATTGGTAACACATGATGCGGACGCTCCGATCGAAGCAGGAATCAAGGGCAATGATACCTATTCTGGACCGCGCCCCACTCCAGTTGCAGGTGGTCCAAGCCAGGTCGCCACTATCGGTTTGATTGAACCAGTTGACCTTTACAGCCAGGTTGATCGGTCGGTCAAATATGGGTTTTTATTCATTGGTTTTACCTTTCTCGCGTTCCTGATGTTTGACCTTGTCGGTGGTGCGCGGGTTGCAGCTGCGGAATATCTGCTGGCTGGGGCCGCGCTTGTGCTGTTGTTTGTGCTCCTTCTTGCATTTGCGGAGGTAACAGGTTTCATGTGGTCATATCTCCTGGCTGCAGGTGCGATAACAGGTCTACTGACTGCTTACTCAGCTGCAGTTCTGAAAAGCTGGCGCCGTGCTAGGTTGATCGGGGCGCTCCTCGCCGGGCTTTATGCTACCTTGTATGTCCTGCTCAACTTGGAGGCTTTTTCGCTTCTTATCGGCTCCATGATGCTGTTTATCGCACTGGCAGTGGTGATGTGGACGACACGTTCTATCGACTGGAG